>JALOPB010000042.1 GCA_025454115.1 Desulfobacterales bacterium
ATATGGGATCAAGGCGATTCCCACTCTTATTTTCTTCAAAGCGGGCAACGTGGCCAATCAGATCACCGGAATGGTGGCCAAATCCAAACTGGAGGAAGCGCTCACGAAACTGGTGTAACTCCCGCATCCGGGAAGCTGCCGAGATCGGCCGCTCCGAATCGATCCATCGAGGGGTTACCCTTAAACGCCCAGCCGAGTTTCCGCCGCGGGCCGTTCGCCGCGGCGGTTCGGCTTCCCGATACGCCCTCATTAATACCGAATGGCAACGAAAAACACGATCTCAAGGCTCTTGGTCATGACGGTGCTCGCCGCCGGGCTGAGCACCGGATGCAGCACCATCACGGAGACCGCTGCCGATTTCAAGAAGTCGGTAACCAATCTTTTCTGGGGGGCCGAAGAGAATCTCACCGCTGAAGAACTGGCGATCAGCGGCATGGATGAGTTCGACAACGGCAATTACCACAAGTCGATCGAACACTTCCAACGCCTGAAGGACATTTACCCGTTTTCCAAATTCGCCATTCTGGCTGAGCTGAAGCTGGGCGACGCTCATTACCGGCTCGAACAATATGAGGATGCCCTCTTCGCCTACGAGGAGTTCGAAAAGCTTCACCCGCGCAACGAAGCGATCCCGTATGTCGTTTACCAGATCGGGCGCTGCCATTTCGACCGCATCAGCACGCCCGACCGGGACCAAACCGCCGCCCGCAAGGCTTTGGAAGCATTTATCCGGCTTCGCAAGCAGTTTCCGAACGACCCCTATTCCCGCAGCGCCGCCGATCACATGGTGGCCTGCTATAAGAGTCTGTCCGGGCATGAGTTTATCGTCGGAGAGTTCTATTTCAAGAGCAAGCATTTCAAGGCCGCCCTGGCTCGCTACCGGACGGTGGTCTCCGAATTTCCCGATGTCGGTTATCATCAGCCGGCTTTAAGTCGAATAGCGGTTTGCGAGAAAAAAATCTCCGAAGAA
The DNA here is from genome assembly GCA_025454115.1 of Desulfobacterales bacterium. GTDB lineage: Bacteria > Desulfobacterota > Desulfobacteria > Desulfobacterales > SpSt-501 > SpSt-501. The sequence goes on from JALOPB010000042.1 coordinate 971, forward strand.
ACGCTCCCCGCGAAGGACGGTGCTGACGCCCCGGCAATCGAGCCATCGCTGGTCCTTCCTGAAAATGGATAGATCCCCTAAATTTTCTTGATTCCCATGTTCGTTTGATGTATTAAGAATATTTTTAATTGGCCGTAACGCGAGTGCCGATTTATATGCCGAGGCGTTGCCATTCAGGAGGGAGTAGAGCCGTGTCCAAGATGTGCGAAATCTGCGGGAAAAAACCGATGGTGGGCAGCCATATCAGTCATGCCCACAACGTCACCAAACGTCGCTTCAACCCTAATCTCCAGCGCGTACATGCGCTCGCTGCCGGACGCCCTAAAAAGATGCTGGTCTGCACGGCATGCCTGAAATCGGGCCGCGTCCAAAAGGCACCGTGACCCCACCGAGCTATCCGATCCGTTTGGCGTACTGAACCTGTTTAACCTTCCGGACCGCAGCGAGGATTTTCTCCAGCTGCTCGGTGTCCGCGACGCCGATGGTGAACTGGCTTTCCACCGTCTTGTTTTCCTTGGTATCGGAACTGGCGTTGAGGATATTGGCCCCCAGTTTGCTGATGCTGCCCACCAGATCGGCCAGTAACCCCATGCGGTCATACGAAACAACCTGGATTTTGGCCGGATAGGATTCGGCCGATTCGGCGTTCCATTCGACGTCAATCTGCCTCTCCGGACTGCTGCGTAGCGCATTCACACAACTCGCCCGGTGAACCGTCACCCCATACCCCTGGGTGATGTACCCGATGATCGGATCCCCCGGCACCGGCTGGCAGCATTTTCCGAACTTGATCAGGATGTCCTCCAATCCCTTCACGAGCACCCCTGCCCGGGTCCGTTTCTTGCGCACCCGGCTCATCAATTTTTCCAGGAGCGATTCCCGGCTATCCGGCGATACCGGCTTGGCGGTGAACGGCCGGAGTACCTGAAGGGGTGTCACTTTCCCGTAGCCGACGTTGGCGATCAGATCCTCGAGGCTCTTCACTCCGAGCGAAGCGACGACCTCGTCCATCTTATCGGTTTTGGACACCGTGACGAAATTCAATCGTTCCTTGCGGAAGGCCTTATCCAGCATCTCCCGCCCGAGACTGATGCTGCGCTCCTTTTCCTGGGTTTTGACCCACTGCCGGATCTTGGCGCGCGCCTTGATGGTCTTGACGAACTTGAGCCAATCCTTGCTCGGCATATGATTCTTCGAGGTGACGACCTCGACGATGTCTCCGGTCTGCAGCACATACGGCAGACTGACCATTTGACCGTTGACCTTGGCACCGACGCACTTGTGGCCGATCTCGGTATGAATCAGGTAGGCGAAGTCAACCGGCGTGGATCCTTTCGGCAACGACCGGATATCCCCCTTGGGAGTGAAGACGTAAACCTCGTCGGGAAAGAGGTCGAGGCGTACGTTTTCCAGGAACTCGCCGGGATCCCGGAAGGTTTCCTGATTTTCGACCATATCCTGGATCCAGGCGAATTTTTTGCTGATATTCTCGTCGATGCGCCGGCCTTCTTTATAGCTCCAATGTGCGGCGATCCCGGACTTGGCCACGCGGTCCATCTCCCAGGTCCGGATCTGGATCTCGATGCGCTCGCCGACGGGCCCGATGACGGTGGTGTGCAGCGACTGGTACATATTGGGTTTGGGCCGCCCGATATAGTCCTTGAACTTGTAGTCGATGGGCTTCCACATGGAGTGGATCAGACCCAGCGCTTCGTAGCACTGGGGAACCGTGTCCAGGATGATGCGAAAGGCGATGAGGTCGTAGATCTGCTCGAAAGTGAGGCCCTGAGCCTTCATTTTGGAGTAGATGCTGAAAAAATTCTTGCTCCGACCCAGGACTTCGGCCTTCAGGTCAACTTCCTTCAGCTTGGCGCGGATGGTGGTCCTGACGCTGTCGATGTACTGCTCGCGCTCGGCCTTCGACTTGGCCACGAGCAACTCGATGCGGGCGTATTCTTCCGGGTTCAGATACTTGAAGGAGTTCTCCTCCAGTTCGTTCTTGATCCAGTAAATGCCGAGGCGGGCGGCGAGCGGGGCGTAGATGTCCAGCGTCTCCTGGGCGATGGCTTTGCGTTTTTCGGGCGAATGGAAGCGCAGCGTGCGCATGTTGTGCAGGCGGTCGGCGAGCTTGATGAGAATGACGCGGATGTCGTCGGCCATGGCCAGAAACATCTTGCGGATGTTTTCGGCCTGGCGCTCCTGCGAGCTGGAGGTCGGCATCAGGCTCAGCTTGGTGACGCCCGAGACGATGCGCAGCACGTCCGCACCGAAAAGCCCCTCCACATCCTCGGGTCGGGCGCGCGTATCTTCGAGGACGTCGTGCAGCAGGCCCGACGCCACGCTGATGGGATCGAGCCGCATATCGGCCAGGATGTTGGCCACCTCGAGCGGATGCATGAGGTAAGGCTCGCCGGAAAGCCGCGTTTGGCCGGCGTGGACCTGGGCGGAATAGACGTAGGCGCGCTCAACCACATCCACGTCCGTACCCGGGCTCCCATCGGCGAGTTTATCGAGGATGTTGTTGATTCGGATCATGTCTCTTTAGTAGGCCTTCGCGAACACCGCATGATGCTGCCCGGGTTTGCCGCAGCTGATGCACCGGCCGGCCGGTTCCCCGGCGTCGAAGGGCAGGCAGCGGATGGTCACCGTCAGGTCTTCCTTAATGCGGGCTTCGCAGGCCGCGTCGCCGCACCAGCCGGACCGCGCGAAACCGCCGTGGATCTCCGGTTTCTCGAGGTTGCGGGGCGTGAAATAATCGTAGAAATCGCCCTTGTCCGCGATCGTCACCGTGTTTTCGGTGCGATAGCTGAGCGCACGCGCGAACAGCGTGTTCTGGATGTCGTCTAAAATTCCGGGAATTTCGGCGACGAACGCCTCTCGCTTCAGCGCAACCCGCTCGTGATGCGGCTTGTCCCGCCGCCCCAGGAATACGGCATTCTCCCTGATCTCCCGGGAGCCGATTTCGATACGCAGCGGGATGCCTTTCTTGATCCACTCCCAGCCCCTGGCGCCGCCGATGTCGCGCGGGTCGACCTCGACCGTGATCGGCCGGTCGTTGTATCGGCAGGCTTTCAACTCCTTCGCCAGACTTTCGGTGTAGGCCATCACGGCCTGCCGCTCATCCTCTTTCTTGAAAATAGGCAGCAGGACGACTTGCGCCGAAGCCACCCGCGGCGGCAGGATGATGCCGTCGTCATCCCCGTGGGTCATGATCACCCCGCCGATCAGACGGGTGGATGCGCCCCAGGAGGTGGTCCATGCGTATTCCTCACGCTCCTCGGCCGATTGAAACTTGATGTCGGACGCCCGCGCGAAGTTCTGGCCCAAAAAGTGGGAGGTTCCGGCTTGGAGCGCCTTACGATCCTGCATCATGGCCTCGATGCAAAGGGTGTCCACCGCCCCGGGGAAACGCTCGGCCGCGGTCTTGCGGCCCTTGAAGACCGGCATGGCCAGGTATTCCTCGGCCAGGCGGGCATAGATGTCGAGCATCATCATGGTGCGCTCCCAGGCCTCCTCCCGGCTGGCATGAGCCGTGTGCCCCTCCTGCCAGAGAAACTCGCTGGTGCGCAGGAAGATGCGGGTACGCATCTCCCAGCGCACCACATTGCCCCACTGGTTGAGCACGATCGGCAGGTCACGGTAGCTGTTGATCCACTTCGAAAACGCATCGGCGATGATGGTCTCGGAGGTGGGCCGAACCACCAGCGGCTCGGTCAACGCTCCGGCCGGAACGAGCTCACCGCGCTCGTTTTTCTCCAGCCGGTGGTGGGTGACGACCGCGCATTCTTTGGCAAACCCCTCGACATGGTCGGCCTCTTTCTGCATGAAGCTCAGCGGGATGAAAAGCGGAAAATAAGCATTTTTGACCCCTGTCTCCTTGAACATGGCGTCCATGGCCTGCACGATGTTTTCCCACAGGGCATAGCCCCAGGGTTTGATCACCATGCAGCCTCGCACCGGGGATCGCTCGGCCATGTCGGAGGCTTTGATCACCTGCTGATACCATTCCGGATAATCGTCCTGACGCGTCGGTGATATGGCGGATTTCGGCTGTTTACCCATCTTCTTCGCATGTCCTCTCTATTGCATGGAGTTTCACTCTTAAAAAACCAATCCTATGCTTCGACCGGGGGCTTTTTTTCAAACTTCGCCACCTCCTGGAGCAACACCGCCACCAGTTGGTCTTCAGGAAACGTCCGCACGACCTTCCCTTTCCGAAAAAGCGCCCCCACGCCGTCTCCTCCCGCGATCCCGATATCGGCCTCGCGGGCTTCCCCCGGACCGTTGACGATGCAGCCCATGACGGCGATTTTGATCGGAGCCACGCTGGTCGCAAGCGCCTTTTCCACCTGCTCCACGATTCCGAACAGGTCGATCCGGGTGCGCCCGCAGGTGGGGCAGGCAATGATTTCCGGGCCCCGCCGCCGGATATCCAGCGCCGCCAGAATCTCGTATCCGGCCCGCACCTCCTCGACCGGGTCCCGGGTCAGAGACACTCTCAGCGTATCGCCGATGCCCTCGGCCAGCAGCATCCCGATGCCCAAAGCGGATTTGACCAACCCTGAAAAAAGGGTGCCGGCTTCGGTCACTCCGAGATGCAACGGCAAATCGGTCAGCGCGGACAGTCGGCGATAGGCGGCCACCGTGCGCCGCACGTCCGAAGCCTTCAGCGACACCTTGATATCGTGAAAATCGAGTGCCCGCAGCCGCTCGATATGCCGCAGGGCGCTGGCCACCATGCCCTCCGGAGTGACACCATTATATTTTTTGAGCAAATCCTTTTCAAGCGACCCCGAATTGACGCCGATGCGGATCGGAATCCCGTGGTCCCGCGCACAGTCGACCACCGCCTTGACCCGGTTCGCCCCCCCGATATTGCCGGGGTTGATCCGCAACCCGTCGGCCCCCGAACGCGCCGCGCCCACTGCCAGACGGTAGTCGAAGTGCACGTCGGCGATGACCGGGACCCGGACCTGAGCCTTGATGGCGGCGATCGCCTGCGCCGCCGCGGCATCCGGCACCGCGACACGAACGATGTCGCAGCCGGCCGCTTCCAGCCGCCGGATCTGAGCAACGGTCGCGGCGACGTCCTGGGTCGGCGTGTTGGTCATGGATTGTACCGATATCGGGGCACCTCCCCCTACGGGAACGCCGCCGACCCGGATCTGCCGTGTGGTTCGTCGCTGGGTCATTAAATCGTGCTCGGTCAATTGATTCGGTTTCATGCGCTCGTTTCACCCGTCGGCCAACGTGCACCGTTTAAAGGGCCGGGCCATAACCCGGCTCGTTTGCAGCCGAGAATGCCCTGATTTTGTGGCCGGGGTTGCCACCTCTCACCTTCTGTGGTATGGTCCCTCAAAATTATTTCTCCGGTGGTCCACGTCGGTCCAGAGAAGTCATCACCCCCTCGCATCCTCTGTGAGCACCAGTTATTTAATGCGATCCGAGTCGGGTGTAAAGAGTCCGCTGGGCATCTAAAATCGTTATCTATCAAACACGTTAGCCGACATCAAGCAAGGAGTTGTCCATGACTGAAAAAGCGAGGAAGCCTTTTGCCTCCAAACACAGCCACCGGTCCCCGGAGCAGGTGGATCCGGCCATCCGCGCGGCCCTGGCGCATAACACGGAGAAAGGCGAGCTGGCCTGTGCGGTCGCTTTCCGGCTGGCCGATGAGCTTCAACAGCCGCCGGCTGCCATCGGTGAAGCCGCGGACCTGCTCGGCATCCGGCTGGTGAAGTGTCAGATGGGGCTTTTCGGCTACGCCCCCGAGAAAAAAATCGTCCAAGCCGCCGCTACCGTTGATCCCGGTCTTAAAGATGCCATCCTGCGCGGGCTTGAAAACGACAGGCTCCCCTGCCGTGAGGCCTGGCACATCGCAAAGGCTTTCAGCATGTCCCGCATGGGAGTGAGCGCCGCCTGCGAAGCGCTGGCTATCAAGATCAGGCCTTGCCAGCTCGGCGCTTTTTAACGATCCGGGCTCGGCACCCAGGTTTTTATGCAAAGGAGGCGTATTCGATGATGCGAAAAATAATCAAACGAAATAGAGTGTTACGGCTCGGAGTTCCGACCGTGCTCATGGCCGCAGGAGCGGTTGCCACGTTTCACGCCGGTGCGATTCCGGCCGACGGTTTTCAGGATCTCAGCCTGGAACGAATCCTAGCGGCGGGTGAGCTGCGGGTCATTACGGGCAGCTCGCCGCACAGCTATTACATCTACCGCAATGAGTCCAAAGGGTTCGACTTCGAGCTGGCCAGAGAGTTCGCTGCCCGCCTGGGCGTTCGATTGCGGGTCGTACCATGCCGTACATGGGAGGAAATGTTGACGGCGCTGAACCGCGGACGAGGCGACGTGATCGCCGCAGGCAATGAAATCACGCGGTCCCGCACCCGTCAGGTCGCATTCTCCGACGGCTATCGCGAGGTGCAGCCTCACCTCATTTCACACCGCCGCCTGGCCCCCATTACCGAACTTCGCGATCTGGCCGGAAAAACGGTGGATGTCAGCCGGGGTTCGGCGCATCATGAACGGCTGGAGGAGCTGAGGAATCAGGGAATCGATGTGAGTATCCGTGTCCATGACAACCTGCCGGAGGACCAGCTCATCCAGCGCGTGGTCCGCGGCGAGATCGATTTCACCATCGCCAACAGCAACATCGCCCTCATGATCCGGCGTTATTATCCATCGGCCGCCGTCCGACCCCTCAGCCGCGATACCATTCCGCTCGGTTGGGCTGCCCGCCGCGATGCCCGGCATCTATTGGAAAAAATCAACGAATTTTTCCGCAGCATGATTCAAACCGGACGCCTGGAAGATATTTACGAAAAATACCATTGGAATATCGGAGATTTTGATTATATCGACCTGAAGACATTCCACGACCGCACGCGCATACGCCTGCCCCGCTACCGGCCCTTCATCAAGGATGCGGCCCAACGCAGCGGCTTCGACTGGTGCTTGATCGCCGCCCAGGCCTACCGGGAATCCCATCTCGACCCGCTGGCACGCGGAGCCAACGACGCCCGCGGCCTGATGCAGGTGCTGCCGGCCACCGGGCGCAGCCTGAAGATCACCGATCTGCTCGATCCGGTCGCAAACATCAAAGCCGGGGTTCAGTACCTGAAATCGGTCTATGACCAGCTCGACGGGATGGAGGAGGATGACCGCCTGTTGACATCGCTGGCGGCCTATAACGCCGGGCCAGGGCATGTCCAGGATGCACGGCGGCTGGCGTCGAAAATGGGGCTCGACCCCAACCGCTGGGAGTCACTGACCAAAACCTTGCCGCTGCTGCGCTTTCGCAAGTATTATCAAGAGGCCGAACAGGGCTTCTGCCGCGGGGACATCACGGTCGCTTATGTCAAACACATCATGATCTATTACGACATCCTCAAGCGGCAGGAGCTGGACACCATGCTGGCAAAGAACGTCCCCGGAACCGGCGCAGAGACCCTTGTCGATTGAGCAGGCCGGTTATTACTCCGGTTAGTGAATGGATGCAACGTAAGCCGAGGTCCGGCGGGGCGGGTTTTCGGCCGCAGCGCACCGCAACCATCCGTTCGATGAACTATCGTACGGCAGCAAGCCCGCTTCATATGAATCCGGACAGCCCCGGAGGACCGATGCCCACGCAGCCGCCGGCTGTCTCTGCCTGTCTGCAGTTCCTCTAGACGGCTGGGGGGCGCGGCAGGGTCGCCTGAAAAATTGGTTGCGGCGCGCTGCGGCCGAAAACCCGCCCCGCCGATGAGCGATATGGGCGCATTGAACATATTCTTGCCGGAGTAATAATAGGTCCTATAAGACCTATGCGCCCAACCCTACAAACGGGTTATGGCGTTTTTCCTCGCCGATGGTGGTCTCCGGCCCGTGCCCGGTAAAGACCTGCACCGCATCATCCAGGGTGAAGAGCTTTCGCTGGATGCTGGATTTCAGCGCCGCGAAGTCCCCTCCCGGAAAGTCCGTGCGCCCCACCGAACCTGCGAAAAGCGTGTCGCCCACGAACAGGCAGCTGTCCGCCAGCAGGGAAACGCCTCCGGGGGTGTGCCCGGGGGTGTGGATGACCTGCAGCCGGAGCGAGCCGATTTCAATGAGATCCCCTTCATCGAGGAATCGGTCCGGAGCAGGGGAGTCCTCTGCCGACATGCCCCAGGCCGCCGCGCTGCGGGCGAGCATGCTCAGCATGGGTGCATCCAGGGCGTGGATGAGGATCGGTGCGCCGGTGGCGGCTTTCATGCGCTTGTTGGCCCCCACATGGTCGAAATGCCCGTGGGTGTTGATGATCTGCTTGACGGTCAGCTTCGCATCCGCCAGAGCGAGGAGGATCCGATCGGCCTCGTCGCCCGGGTCGATCACCGCGGCCGCCTTCGTCTGTTCGCATCCGACAATAAAGCAGTTGGCCATGATCGGCCCCACTGCCAGTTTCTTGATGATCATAACGTACCTCGGTAATTAGTATTTGGGTGTTGGGTGTTGGGTGTTGAGGGACGAGGGTCGGTCGGTTTTTCCGGACCCAAGGCGCCGGTGGCCCGACACCGCTGGTTGTCTGCCCTAAGCTTCCATCTCTGCGCCAGGCTCCTCCGGCGCGGTGATGGAAACCTGGATTTCTCCTCTTTCGAGCGCCGTCCGGATGCCGTCCACGATCCCGTTGATGAAGGCTCCGGACTCATCGGTCCCGAACTTCTTGCCGATATCCACCGCTTCGTTGATGCTCACCTTCGCCGGAATGTCCCGGCACCACACCAGTTCGAATACGGCAATGCGCATCAGGTTGCGGTCGACGCCGGACATACGGCTCAGGCTCCAGTTTTCGGAAAAGCGCTCGATCCAGCCGTCCAGATCGGTCTTGTACCTGAGCACGCCCTGCACCAGTCGCAGGAAGTACGGGCGTACGTCCGGCTTAGGGGCGAAGTTCGCGCAGAAGCGCTCGAACATTTCTTCTGAAAAGTCCCGGCGTTCGTCCATGTAAAAAAGCGCCTGCATGGCCATCTCGCGCGCCTTGCGCCTGGCACCCATACGCCGTTCACACCGCCTGAAAGAGACTGGCCATCTCCACGGCCGCCATGGCCGCGGAGAAACCCTTATTGTCCAGTTTGGCGCCCGCCCGCTCAATGGCCTGCTCGATGGTGTCCACCGTGATGACCCCGAAAATGACCGGCAGCCCTGTTTCCATCATGACGTGGGCGATGCCCTTGGAGGCCTCGGCCGCTACGAAGTCGAAATGCGGCGTCGCCCCGCGGATCACGGCCCCCAGGCAGATGATGGCATCGAAACGCTGGGTCATGGCCACCCGTTTGGCCACCAGGGGAATCTCGAACGCACCCGGCACTTTGAACACCTCGACGTCCGGGTCAGCGGCGCCGCAGCGGCTCAGGGCGTCCAGCGCACCGCCCACGAGCTTCTCCGTGATGAAATCGTTGTAGCGGCTCGCCACGATGGCGAACTTTTTGCCTTGCGCATTCAGTTTTCCTTCGATGATCTTCGGCATCCCGACTCCTTTTCTTATAGCTGTTCAGGTCGCAGGGTTCGGGATTCGGGAACTGATGGTTGTTCTTGCCTGAACCCCGAACCCTGAATCCTCGCTGCCGGAACAGCTACTTTTTAGTGATGGTCGACGTCTTCGTTTCTTACGGCGTTTTCTCCAACGACAGCATGTGCCCCATCTTGATCTTTTTGCATTCCAGGTAACACTTGTTGAATTCGTTGGCCTCGACTTCAATCGGGACCTGGTCGATAATGCTCAGGCCGTACCCCTGAAGGCCGACCATCTTCTTGGGGTTGTTGGTCATCAGCCGCATCCGGCGCACCCCCAGGTCCGCCAGGATCTGCGCACCGATGCCGTAATTACGCATGTCCGGCTGAAACCCCAACTCCACGTTGGCCTGCACGGTGTCCAGCCCTTTTTCCTGAAGCGCATAGGCCCTGATCTTGTTCACGAGGCCGATGCCCCGCCCTTCCTGGCGGATATACAACAGCACGCCGCAGCCTTCCTCCTCCATCATCGCCATGGCCCGGTGCAGCTGCGGCCCGCAGTCGCAGCGCATCGACCCGAAGATGTCGCCGGTGAGGCACTCGGAATGCACGCGGACCAATACCGGCTTATCCGGATTGATGTTCCCCTTGACCATGGCGAAGTGCAGCAGATCGTCGACGTCGTTTTCGTAGACGATGGCTTTGAATTCCCCGGCGACGATGGTGGGAATGACCGCCTCGGCCGCCCGGTGCACGAACGACTCCGTGCGCATGCGGTATTCGATCAGATCGGGAATGGTGCAGATGCCGATTCCGTGCGCCGCACTGATCTTTTCCAGCGCGGCGACGTTGGCCATTGCGCCATCCTCGTCCATGATTCCGCAGATGACGCCGGCCGGCTCGAGTCCCGCCAGACGCGCCAGGTCCACCGACCCCTCGGTCTGTCCGGTCCGGACGATCACGCCGCCCTCGCGGGCGCGCAGCGGAAACACATGGCCCGGTCGCACCAGATCGCCCGGCCGTGCCGTCTCCGCCACGGCCGTCAGAATGGTCGTTGCCCGGTCGGCGGCGGAAACCCCGCTGGTCACTCCCTGACGGGCGTCGATCGAAACGGTAAACCCGGTTCCGTAGCGTGAGGTATTGTTGTCCACCATGGGCGGCAGGTCCAGCGCCTGGGCTTTCTGGATTGAAAGCGACAGGCAGATGAGACCGCGGCCGTGCTTGGCCATGAAGTTGATGCTCTGTGGCGTGACCTTCTGGCCCGCCATGCAGAAATCCCCCTCGCTCTCCGGGTCGTTCCCGTCGGCCAAGATCACCATTCGGCCGACCCGGATGTCTTCGATGGCTTGCTCGATGGAAATGTGGGGCATAAAACAAACTCCAAAAAATAGTTTTAACTTAAAACATAACACCTAAAACGCTATTTAATATATCCCTTCTTCGCCAGCAACTCCATGCTCAGCCCTAAGGGCGGGGTTGCCGGGCGCCCCCGCTGGGCGGCCAAAAATTTTTCGACGTACTTGCCGATCATATCGACCTCGATGTTGACCCGTTCGCCCTTCTGCTTGAACCCGATGGTGGTCAGCGTAGCGGTATGCGGGATGATGCTCACGGCAAAGCGGTCGGTTTCCAGACGGTTGATGGTCAGGCTGACCCCGTCGACGGCGACCGACCCCTTGATGATCATGTAACGGGTGAGGTCTTCCGCCACGGCCACGGTCACGATGACGGCATTGCCTATGGTTGCGCGGGAGTCGATCGCCCCCGTGCCGTCCGTATGGCCGGACACCAGATGGCCGTCGATCCGGTCCGACAAGCGCAGCGCCCGCTCGAGGTTCACGCGCTCGCCGACCCGGACGGAGCCGAGGGTCGTTCGAGCAAGCGTCTCCGGCGAAACGTCAACCTCAAATTGCCGCCCGGCGATGGCGACCGCCGTCAGGCAGGCTCCGCTGACGGCAATGCTGTCACCGACCTTGGTGCCGGTCAGGTCAAAGCCCGCCGCAATGGCCAGGCGTCGCCCCGCCCCGCTCGGACGAACGGCGGTGACCGTGCCCAATCCTTCGATGATGCCGGTAAACATAACCACGATCCTGGCGCGTGAAACCGGGCGCCACCTTTCAGTGTTCCGTGCCTTTTACATACCCCGCGATCATCACATCATCGCCGAAGCGCCGGAAGCTGATGCGCTCCAGCCGAATGCAGTCCTGCATCGTTTCAGCGCCGGCGCCGCTCAAAATCGGGATCCCGTCGTCGCCGCCCGTCAGCAGGGGTGCGTAAAAAAAACAGACCTTGTCCACAATGCCCGCCCGGAAGGCGGACCCCAGCACCCGGCTGCCCCCTTCGATGAGGATGCTGGTCAATCCCATCCGCCCCAACTGATCCATCAGCCGGTCCAGATCGATCCGACCCTCCCGGGTCTCGGCGACGATCACCCGCACGCCCTTCGCGAAGGTCTTTTCCCGGGCCGCCGCGGAGGCCTCCGTCCCGGCCACGAGAACCGTTTCGGCCGCAGAGGATGGGTTTAAAACCTTGGCGGTCGGAGCGGTTCGCAGCCGGGTGTCCAGAATGATCCGCGTCGGGTCCTTGGACGCCCGACCCGTTAAACGGGTCGTCAGCAGGGGATCGTCCGCCGCGATGGTTCCGGCTCCGACCAGGATCGCATCCGCCGCATGACGCAACTCATGCACAAACGCCCGGGATGCCTCGCCGGTGACCCACTTGGAATCCCCGCTGCGGGCGGCCATGCGGCCGTCCAACGTGGCCGCGCACTTGGCGGTGACGAACGGGCGACCGGTGCGGATATACTTAATGAAAACCTCGTTGAGCTCGCGCGCCGGTTCCGCGCATACGCCGCACGTGACCTCGACCCCCTGGGCCTTTAAAAACTCGACCCCGCCGCCGGTAACCTTCGGGTTGGGATCGCGCATTCCGATGACGACTCGCTGAAGGCCGGCCTCCACGATTTGCCGCGTGCACGGAGGCGTCCGGCCGGTATGGTTGCAGGGCTCCAGGTTGACATATAACGTGGCGCCGCGCGCGGCATCGCCGGCCGCCTCGATGGCATGCACCTCCGCATGCGCCCCGCCGGCGTATTGATGATAGCCCCGGCCGACCACCATTCCGTTCTGAACCACCACGGCGCCCACCATGGGGTTGGGCGACGTGGTGCCCCGGCCCCTGGCAGCCAGATCGAGGGCCATCTGCATATAGTGCTCGTCGTTCACGGGTTCTCGGTGCTCAACAGCTTTCTGAGTTCGGAGACAAAATCGTTCACATCCTTGAACTCCCGGTATACGGAGGCGAAACGCACGTACGCCACGCCGTCCAGCTCATGGAGTTTGGCCATGATCTTTTCGCCGACGACCGCTGCCGGGATCTCCTTCTCCTCGGCCTCGCGCAGGTCGCGCTCCATGTCGTCGATGAACTCCTCGATGCTGTTCATGCTGATATTGCGCTTCTCGCAGGCCTTGAGCATGCCGGACCGCACCTTGTCGCGATTGAACAGCTCGCGCCGACCGTCCTTCTTGATGATCATGATCGGGATTTCTTCAATATGCTCATACGTCGTAAACCGCCGGCTGCAGGTCAGACATTCGCGGCGCCGACGGATCACGCTGGCGTCCTTGCTCAATCTGGAGTCGATGACCTTGTTTTCAATCTCGCTGCAATACGGACATTTCATGCCCTCTCTCCTTTGGTCCGACTGGGTGGATCGGTTAGGATTCCCGTGGCGCCGCCGCTTCGGATTCGGCGACCTGAATCATGGGGATACCGGCCTCCGACAGCATGGTCCGGGCCAGCTCATCGGCATAACCGGACCGATAGTAAATCGCGACGATGCCGGCGTTGACGATCATCTTGGCGCAGATCGAACAGGGCTGGTTGGTGCAGAACAGGCTGGCGCCCTTGACGGACACCCCATGATAGGCAGCCTGGATGATGGCATTCTGTTCGGCATGAATGCCACGGCACAATTCATGCCGCATGCCGGACTCGACCTTGAGCTGCTCCCGCAGGCAACCCACTTCGGCGCAGTGGCGAATTCCGGAGGGAGCGCCGTTGTATCCGGTGGACAGGATGCGTTTGTCTTTGACGATCACCGCGAAATAGGTTTCCCAGGACGGGCGGTCAGGGTTGCTCATAAACAAACCGAATGAACGAGTTAGAAAAAACGTGCGCCAGATCGGTACCGGATGGACATTATTACTCCGGCAATAAAATAAATTCAATGCAGTCATAGCACTCATCGGTGGGTCGGGTTTTCGGCCGCAACGCGCCGCCACCATCCGTTTGACTTGCCGGAGTAACAACTATAACAAAATATGGTATCTATCAATAGCTCGAATCACAATATCGGTGGCGGACTTCCAGTACCGTCCCGCTCAAAAAACAAAGAGCATAGTTCCAAACGCGCCGAAATGTCCTCGCGTTCTTTTCTATGCTCTTTTCCAGTCGGTTATGGCCCGCCGAAACGTTCAGTTCGGGCAATACTTCCTGAAAACCAGTGCCGCGTTCG
>JALOPB010000294.1 GCA_025454115.1 Desulfobacterales bacterium
TCATACTGCCGTCCCAGACTCGTCACCCATTCTTTTTCGGGCGCTTCGCTGAAAAGCGGCTCGACCCCCGTGAAGCCGCGCCGTGCCATGAACACCGAGGCGAGCCCCGTCATGTTGCCCCACCCCAGCGAGTCCTTGCCCATGCAGGGGACGTCGATGCCCTTCATCATCGGCGCGATGGGGGCGTGGTACTCCGCCGTTCCGAGAGCTTCTCTCAGGAGTGTGCGCTGCATCCCCAGAAGTCGTCCCGCGCATGCCGCTACCCCGACCGCCCCCCAGCTCCCCGACGAGTGGTAAGTGGGGTAGACCGCATGGCGGATCAGGCCGGCGCGGATACCAATTTCATACCCGATCACCAGTGCCGTCAGAAATTCCGAGCCGGCGCACCCACCCCTCACCTCCAGGGCCGCCAGGAGCGCCGGCAGAAACGCCGCGCCCGGGTGGCCCTTGACCCGGCGGTAGCCGTCGTCGATGTCGAGCGCGTTCTGCGCGAAGCCGTTGGCCAGCGCCGCCCCGATCGCCGAAACGCGCTCACCGGAAACCAGGATCGTCGCCTGGTTCCCTGGAAACTGATCGCAGGCGACGTTGGCCATGATGTCGCCCACCGGGGTGCGACGGCCGGCAATGAGCGCTCCCATGAGGTCCAGCAGGCAGCGCCTGGACTGATGCCGCACCGCCGCCGGCAGTTCGTCCCAGGCGATCGCCTCGATGAAGTCAAGCACCCGATCGGTGCCCTCGGTCCATTTACGGTTCATGTGATCCCCTTGGATATCAAGTTTTGCGGGACCTGCTCCCATTTTCGGGCGGATCGGAGATCTGAGGAACACCGGGTTCAGGGTTCAGGATTCAGGAAAAAAACAGATGCGCTTCAGTTGCATTTTCTGTTCACCTGAACCCTGAACCCCGACCCCTTCAACTCTTCTATAGCAGCCCCTGCTTGGTCAACCACTCCTTGGCCACATCCTTGGCGGGCTTTTTTTCGCCGTCCACCTGAAAGTTCAGCTCGGTGATAGCCTTGGTGTCGAGTTTCTGGGACAGCGGGGCGAAGATCTTGGCCAGCTCCGGATGGGCATCCAGGGTCTCCTTGCGCACCACGACGCAGGGGTTGTAGACCGGGAAGTAGACCTTGTCATCCTGCAGCACAAGCAGATCGAACTCCTTGATGCGTCCGTCGGTGGAGAATCCCATGGACACCTCGACCTGGCCTTCCTTGAGCGCCTTGTAAAGCAGGCCGGGGTCCATCTTGATGATCTTGTCCTCGGGGAACTTGAAGTCGTAGGCCGTCTGCAGGGGCTTGTAGCCGTCGGGTCGGCTGTAGAACTCTGCGTTCAGGCCGAAGGCGATCTTACCGGGGTTGGCGTTGGCATACTTGGAAAGATCCGAGATGCTCTTGATGTTCAGCTTTTCGGCATCCGCCCGGCGCATCATCAGGCAATAGGTGTTGTTGAAGGGAATCAGCGGCAGCCACACCATACCGTTTTTTTCGTCGAGCTTTTTCACTTCCTCGTAGCATTTGACCGGGTCGGTGATGGGTTGGGGCGCCTTGAGGATGGTGATCAGGCCGGTGCCGGTGTACTCCATGGCGATGTCGATCTGCTTGTTGACCAGGGCCTCCCGCACCACCACGGTGCCGCCCAAGCCGGTCTTGTCGTCGACCTTGAAGCCGTTCTTTTCCAAAAGCTGAATCATGATCTGGCCGAGCAGCCGCTGCTCGGTGAAGGCCTTGGATCCGACCACCATCTTCTTGTCGGCGGCCATTGCCGGAAGCACCAAGCCCAAAGCCAAACACACCACACATGCTGTCATTAGAATCTTGCGCATAGTCATGCCTCCTTCGGTTTGATTGGTCTAGTTTGTTTTCGGTTGTGGGAGCGGCTTCCCAGCCGCGATATCAGCCGGCAGATAAAAACGAGTCGCGGCTGGAATGCCGCTCCCACCCCAAAAAGCCTCAAAGACACTCACTCGCCGCGCGGGATGCCCGGCGAGATAACAAGATTCTCGAGTCGTTCGAAACCCCAGTTTAATATAATCGCCAGGCAGGCCGTGGGCACCGCACCCGCCAGCATGAGTCCGGCATCCACCATGGCGAGCCCGCTGAAAATCAAATCTCCCAAACCTCCGCCGCCCACGAGAAAGCTCATGGCGGCCGTGCCGACGTTGATGACGACGGCCGTGCGGATGCCGGTCAGGATGATGTACAGGGCATTCGGGATTTCCACCTTGAAGAGCACCTGCCGGGGCGTCATGCCCATGCCGCGGCCGGCGTCCACCAGGGCCGGGTCTACCTGAAAAATACCCGCCACCGTGCTGCGGATGATGGGCAGCAGGCTGTAGACCACCAGGGCGAAGACGGCCGTCTTGCGGCCGATCCCCAGGTAGCTCATGGCAATGGCGATCACGGCGAGCGAGGGCACCGTCTGGCAGATCCCCAGCAGATTCAAAATCGTCTCGCGGTAGCGTCGCATGAAGCCCCGGGTGAGCACGATGCCGATTGCCAGCCCGAGCGCGATGGCGATCGAGGCCGAATAGAACACGAGCTGCAGATGTTGAACGAGCAGGCGATAAATGTCACCGGGATTCTCGCGAGTGAAATTCAGGTAGCCTCGCCGCTGCGCCTCCACCCCGAGGATGAAGGCGAGAATTACCGCCGCGAGCGTCAGGTAGTTTCCGCGTGGACGCTCGCGCTTCACAGGATCCTCCCGGCCGCGGTGATCCGGCCCCAGTGGCCGCCGCGTTCGTCATAGGTGCTGCCGACAAGCGTGGACAAGGTCGTGGAGTTGAGCACCCCCTGAATCCGGCCGTCTTCGTCCACAACCACGAGAATGCCCAGGTCGTAGCCGAGCATCTGACTTAAGGCTTCCTTCAGGTTGCGCTCGGGCGACACGGTGAGGGTGAGCTTTCGTGCCACGTCTCCGGCATGGCCCTTGTGCCCGCGCAGGTCGTACTGGTTGACGTAGCCCAGGAGCCTCCGTTCCCGGTCGGCCACGATCAGGAACGCCAGATCGTTCTTGACCATCTGTTCAAGCACTTTTTCGCTCAAGTCTTCACTCCGGCAATGCACCGGATTGGTCATCATGGCATCCTTGACCTTGAGCAGGTTCAGGCGCTTGAGCACCCGGTCGGCCCCCACGAAGCTTTTGACAAACTCGTCGGCCGGACGATTGAGCAGCTCGTCCGGCAATCCGGTTTGGATCAGCCGGCCCTCCTTGAGCAGGGCGATGCGCTGTCCCATCTTGATGGCTTCATTGATGTCGTGCGTGACGAAGATGATGGTTTTCTTCAGCTTTTCCTGGATCCTGAGGAACTCGTCCTGCAGGACTTCGCGGTTGATGGGGTCGATGGCGCCGAAAGGCTCGTCCATCAGCATGATCGGCGGGTCGGCGGCCATGGCCCGCGCGACGCCGACCCGCTGGGCCTGCCCGCCGGAAAGCTGCCGCGGGAAACGGTCTCGGAACGTTTTCGGTTCCAGGTTCACCAGTGTCAGCAGCTCGTCCACGCGCGCGTCGATCTTGACCCGGCTCCAGCATAGAAGTTTCGGCACCGTGGCGATGTTGTCGCGGACGGTCATGTGGGGGAAGAGGCCCACCTGCTGGATGGCGTAGCCGATGTGCCGCCGCAGCTCGATGGGGTCCAAGCCCATGATATCCTTGCCGTCAACCGAGATGCCGCCGGACGTAATCGGGATCAGCCGGTTGATCAGGCGCATCAGTGTGGTCTTGCCGCAGCCGGACGGCCCGATGAAGACGCAGATTTCGCCCTCCGGCACGGTCAGGCTGACGCTGTCCACGGCCGGCTGGGAGGCTCCGGGGTAGATTTTGGTGACATGATTCAGCTCAATCACGCCGCAATCCTTTGCTGACCAGCGTTCGTTCGAGACGCCCGAACATAAAGTCCGCCAGAATCGCCATGACCGAAACGGCCACGGCGCCGGCGTTGATCATGGCGTCGTATGTCTGGGTGATGCCGTTGAAAATGTATTGGCCCAATCCGCCCGCACCGATGTAGGCCGCTATCGCACCGATGCCGATCGACATGACCACGGCCACGCGCACGCCGGAGAAAATGACGCCGAGCGACATGGGAATCTGGACCTTGAAGAGCACCTGCGCGCGGGTCATGCCAATGCCCAGCCCCGCCTCGATGATGGCCGGGTCCACGCTGCGGAT
Source organism: Desulfobacterales bacterium (assembly GCA_025454115.1). Lineage (GTDB taxonomy): Bacteria > Desulfobacterota > Desulfobacteria > Desulfobacterales > SpSt-501 > SpSt-501. The sequence continues at coordinate 4,167 of JALOPB010000294.1, forward strand.
GGCGGCGTAAGTGGAGCGCAGGATGGGCAGCTGGGAATACAGAACCAGCGCAATTACGGCCGGCACCGTGCCGATGCCGTGGCCGAAGACCGACAGGAAGGGGATCATCAAGCCGAAGAGCGCGACCGACGGCACGGTCATCATGATTCGCGATGGCCAGCGCGATGCCGACGAAGACCGTGTGCTGCCAGGCCAGGTTCATCAGCTCGGGCCAGTTTCTCACGATGAAATCGTAAGTGGTCACGGTGGGGCTCCCTATGGGAAGCCTTTCATGAGGCTTCCTAAACGGCCACGATCTCTTTGTACCTTGAGCGGATAGCGCTGTCCACGGCTTCGGGCAAATAGGAAACCTCCGGAGCGGCAAGAATTTTTCTTGCGATCCGACGGGCCCTCTCGCGGGCGTTCAGGCACCCGTCCTGCTCCCATTTGGTGCGGCTCCGGCGGTCGGTGACGCCGTTGCCGTTGAAGTATTCCGTGCGCATGTGCTTGAGCGTGTGGGCATGGGTCATGAAATTCCCGCCGGGTCCGACCGCGTCGATCACCTCGAGGGCCAGGCGCTCCGGATCGACCTCGATTCCTTTCAACGCCTTGCAGCTCATACCGATGATCTCGTCGTCGATGACAAACTGTTCGTAGGCCACGGCGATCATGGACTCGATCATCCCGGCCGCATGGTGCACGAAATTGGATCCTCCCATGGCCGCCAACAGCGTCGTCATCCCTTTTTCCCAGAATCCGTCAGCGCCGAAGAGTTGTAGTTGGGCACCCCGATGTGCCGGGCCATCTGGTGGATGGCGGCGTTCATCATGCCGCACTCCACGGCCCCGCCGAGATACCCCATGGTGTTCAGGTTGGCCCGGCCGGGGATGCCGCCGTAGAGCAGCGGCGCTCCGGGCTGGGTCAGCTGGCAGATGACGATGCCGGCCAGCTGTTCGGCGTGGATCTGCGCCAGGTTGGCAGCCATGGTGATCGGCGCGGTGGAACCGGCCATGGGGGCGCAGGACAACGCCACGGGAATCCGATGGCGGTTGGCCTCCTGCATGATGCGAGTCGAGGCCGTGCAGAGTTTGAGGGGGCTGATGGCAAAGGAGGTGATGATGGAGATGAAGGGTTTTTCGATGAGTTTTTCGCGGCCGCCGGCCACGGTGGAAGCGAGATCCAGCACCTTGTGGAAGCCTTCGATGTTGTTCACCCCGGACATCACGTGCTTGCCGGTCCCCTTCATGCAGGCGAAAAACATGTTCACGTCATAGGCCGCCTCGGGGATGTCGGTCGGGATGCAGGGTCGCAGGAAAAAATGGATGTGGTCGAGTTTGTCCACCAGGCGGGCGAGAAGATAAAGATCTTTCAAGGTGGTCGGGCGGTATTCGCCGGTTTCCAGATCGATGACGCGGATGGCGGCCCCGCCCGTGCCCAGATGGACCCGGTCTTCGGTCAAATCCAAATCGTCCTTGCCGCTGCGGCTGTAGAGGACGACCTTCCGCGGCGCTTTGCGGATATGCTCGAGCACGACCGGACGCGGAAACCGGATCCGGGCGGCCGAGCGGTCGACTTGGGCACCGGCCGCCTCCAGCATGGCCAGCGTATCATCGAGGCCGGATTCGTAGGTGAACCCCGTTTTTTCCAGAATGGCCAGCGCCGCCTCGTGGACGGTCTGGATGTCCTTGCCGGAAAGAGGCTTGTACTGCCCGCCGGGCAGACCCTTTAAGTCCATGGTCCTGAGTCCTCCTTAAAATGCCGTCTTCTTCGATCGAGTGCGGCCGGACGATCTTGGTTTGTCGGCCGCAGCCGGTTTGCGGGCCGATGCCTTCGGCTTTTCAAGGCCTTCCGGCCGCGGCAGCGACTTGAATTTTTCCAGAAACCGGCTCTCGCCGGCAGGCCGCAGCCCGAACTCCGGCGGCGAATATGGCATGTACCATGTCATGCGCGAAGCCGCGCGTGCCGGCGATCAGGACCACTGCATTTTGCGGGTCTTTGCCGAGGACAACCATCTGGCCGGTCACATGGGAGAACGGACCCAGCAGCAAAAAGGGAGCGCTGCGTTTCGGATCGCCGAGATCGAGACGGGTGAGTTTTTCGGTTATCTGAAAAACATTCCGGCCCAGCAGCGCAAGGCAAAGGGTTCCTTCCGTGACCTCGGTCCAGCATTCTCCTGCCGGTGCGGCGGCCTTGTCGTCGAAGGCCCACAGAAGCGCCTGTCTCCGTCCGGTGCGGCCTGTCATCATCTTGCCTGCCAGCATGACGCCTCCGGGAGCATCCGGCAGGGATATTCCGGGCATTGCAGCGTCAAGGTCCCGGGCCTGGATGTCCCACCGGCGGCTATGGCTGAGATCGACGATCCAGGGGCCGCGGCCCTCATCGGCATATTCAAGCACCACCGGCCAGTGATCCCGCAGCTTGGTTTTCTCGGGTTTGCCCGGCAGAAGCACCGGCGACTGCCTTGCCATTGTTATGTTTGAGCCTTTCATCGTCCTTCTTCCTTGTTGTCCACTTGAATCCTGGACCCCTTGGCCCCTCGAACCCTGACTTCTCAAGACCTCAGCCGTTCACCTTCCGGATCATAAAACGGCTTTTTAGCTACTATTGCGTAAATCAACCGTCCCTCGCAGCCGTCCTCGTAAATCGCCAGCCGGCTGCCCTCGGCCGTTAGCTCATCCTCGACCAGGGCCATGCCCACCGGCTCTTTCAGGGCCACGCTGTAGCGCGCCGTGCAGATATAACCCCGGATACGTTGGTCCACGACGGGCGAGCCGTCCCGGGGAGGCGGGGCCGAGGGATCCTCCATCTTGATCCCAACCAGTTTCAGGCGGCCGGACTGCTTTTCGGTATGCCGCAACGCGGCATCGCCCACGGCCTTGGCCTCGGACTTGTGACGGTGCCAGAGGAAGGTCAGACCCAGGTCGTGAAGGGTCGTGCGCTGCTCGGATTCCGAACCGATGATGATATGGCCCTTGTCCAGCCGTAGCGCGTTCTGGGCCTCGAGCCCGAAGTTGCGGATGCCGAACTCGTGGCCGGCCGCCGTCAGCAGTCTCCACATATAGGCCATCCACGAAGAAGGCACGTGCAGCTCGTAGGACAGCTCGCCGACAAACCCCAGGCGCAGCGCCCGAACGGCCACGCCCCCGACTTCGAACTCACGGTAGCCCATGTAGGGGAAGGCTTCGTTGTCCACGGCGGCCGGCGTGACCCTGGAAAGCACGGCCCTGGCGTTCGGGCCGGCGATGTTGATCACCCCATAAGCGTCGGTCAGGTTCACAAGGGAGAAATCCCAGTCGTCGAAGCGGGTGTGGTAGCGGATCCACTCGGAGGTGACGCCGGCGCGACCCGTGGAGGTGGTGAAGTAGTATTCGCGCTCCCCGGTCTGGACGACCACGCCGTCGTCGGTTAGGCAGCCGTCCTCGTTGCACATGGCCGAATACTTGGCCTGGCCGGCCGGCATGCGGCTCATGTCGCTCACATAGACCCGCTGCAGGGCTTTCAGCGCGTCCGGCCCGAAAAGCCGGAACTTGCCCAGGGTGGAGGCGTCCAGCAGGCCGACGTTGGTGCGCACGTTTTCGATTTCCGCCCGGCAGCGGGCGTCATCCGAAAACCGGCGGGCGCGCTTCCAATCGCCCACGGTTTCCATGCGTCCGCCGTCAGCCTCCTGAAGCCCGTGCAGCGGCGTGCGCTTGACCATGGCGTGGCCGGCGCCGGCGTAACTGGCCAGCAGGGTGGGAACCAGCGGCGGGCGGGCCAAGGTCGGCCGTGGTTGTGCGTCGGGCGAGGAGCCGCTCTGGCTCACGTAAAGCGGCAGATTGTGGCCGGGGATGCCGCCCTGGCCGGGCCCGGTGCCGGCCGAGGTGAAGCGCTTGATCAGCTCCGGAACGTCGAAGCCCATGTCCATGGCCTGATCCACATTCTTGAGCGTCGTATCCTCGTCGAAGCAGACGAAGGCTTTCTTGCCCGCGCGCGGCGCCGAAACAAACTTGGAGCCGCGCGCCGGACCCGGCAGTTCTTTCAGCCGGCTTTCACAATCCCGGATCCCGGCGCCTGCATCGACGCCGCAGCGCCGGGCCGCCCTGAGTCCGGCCACGCGGCCGGAGGCCGCGATCGCCTCGAAATCGTTCAGACCCAGCAGACGGCCGGCCGCATCCAGCCAGGCCGGCAGCTCTTTCGGCAGGAAAAAACCGGTGCGGCTGTCGTAGGCGAGCCTTGCTTCCGCCAGGGTGAGGGGACCGGTTACGGGCGTGAGCCCGGCCGACGCCACCAGCAGGTCGCACGGCAGCTCGCGATTGAAGTGGCCGTTCAGGGAAGAAACGGTCACTTTGGAGACTTGCCTGCAGCCATGGGCTTTCCGGGCCACCCAGCCTTTCAAAACCTGGATCCGGCGTTGGGCCAGAGCATTCAGGAGCTGCGGATCCTGGCCGTCCTCGCGGACGTCGGCCACTGCCGCGACCCTGAGGCCGAGATCGCACAGATCGACGGCGGCCTCCAGGCCCTGGTCGTGTCCGATGCTGAACACCGCTTCGCTGCCCGGCAGGATCCCCCAGGTGCGAGCCAGCCGCAGCGCGCATTCGGTTTGCATGACGCCGGGCCGTTCGTTGTTTTCGAACAGCAGCGGCCGTTCGATGCAGCCGGTCGCCGCCACAACGCTCTTGGCACGGATCTCGATGTAGCGCTGATCGAAGCTCTGGTCGGCTCCGCCGCACTGGATGGCCGTGACCTGGCCGTCCGTGTAGACGCCGACGACCGGAGCATGCGTGAAGATGCGGATGCCGGCCGCGCGTTCGACGTTGCGGGCGAGCTCCCGCGCGCTTTCGAACAGCGGTTTGCCGGACGGACCGGACGCGGCACGGTACTCAAAAGCGCCGCCCAGCCAGGGTCGCGCTTCGAGCAGGATCACCCGCAGGCCCTGTTCGGCCGCCGCCAGCGCCGCCGCCATCCCGGCCGGGCCGCCGCCGATCACGCAGACCTCCGCGAACGGATAGATCTCGTCGAAGCGGCCTTTCAACCGGAAATCCGGTGAAAGATTCCCCAGTCCGGCCGCCTGCCGGATTTGCTTGATGGCCGCCGGCCAGATGCGCGCAGGCTTGTGGAAGACCCGATAATAGAAACCCGCCGGCATGGCCCAGCTGAGACCGTCCATGAAACCCATCAGGTCGAATTCCGGGCTGCCCTTGACGTTCTGGGGCTTGACCGTCGTGCCCGCCGCGAGCGCCGTGGTCTCGGCGCGCACGTTCGGAACCCCGTCCACTTCCATCATGGTATTGGAGCACTCCCCGTCCAGGCTGTAAAGGCCCCGCGGGCGGTGGTATTTCAGGCTGCGGCCGAAGACCCGGATGCCGTTGGCATAAAGCGCCGTGGCCACGGTATCGCCTTCGAGTCCATGGCAGGCCTTGCCGCGATAAGTAAATGACAGGACGCGCTCCGCGTCGATACGCAGAGTCGGCAGGTTCTTCAGCCGATTCATTGGCCAGCCTCCCGGTCGTTGGAAGAGACTTCGATGTTCTTGACCGTATCCCGGTAAATGGTGAACCAGGTCCCGCAGCCCCTGCGGTGGTACCACCACTCCTTCTGAACCCCGAAGCGGGAGTCGGCCATGTGCACATAGTCGCACCAGGCCTCGGGGCT
>JALOPB010000295.1 GCA_025454115.1 Desulfobacterales bacterium
TTTTTTCTATATTTCCAGTGGCTGGACGAGAGCAGGCTGAATGCTCCCATTCAGGCAGGCTCCTGGGTCCTGAGTTTCCGCATCCTGAGCGATCGGGAGCTGATGGCTTTTTATCGGGAGGGCAGAAAGATGTTGGTCAACATGGCTCTGAAACGAGTCGCTGATTTCCACGGCCATCTTTGCCCCGAGCTGGTTCTCGGGGCCAAGCTCTGCGACTACATTCTTGACCTGCTGTCCGATCGATCCCAGGCGAACATCAGCTTGGCCGTGATCGCCGAAAATTGCTCGTCGGCCATAGACGCCATTCAGGTGATGTTGGGTGCCACCTTGGGAAATCAGCGTTTGCATGTTATGGATCATGGCAAACACAATTACACGGTTTTGCCCAATGACGGCAAAGGGGGGGTTAAGCTGTCGTTTCGGCCCCCGAACTTCGGGGATGAGGATGAATACGGCGCGTTGGAGGAAAAGATCAGAAGACAGCAGGTCACGCTGGAAGAGGTCGTGCACTTTCAGGGTTTGCTGGACGCCCGGGCCAAGCGCCTGCTGGCTCTGGACCACCAAGAGCTGTTCGATGTAAGCCCCACTGACACGGCTCCTCCGCCGTCCGAAAATGCGACTTGTTATGTGACGTGTAACCAGTGCAGCCAGCCGGTCCTCAACTCGCGGGCGGTTGATTTCAACGGCAGGTTCTATTGCATGCCCTGCTTCCAGCGCCTGCACGTCAGCGGCAGTTGTTTCAGCCTCCAATGAATTTGATGGCGTTGGAAAAAAGTCCTGCGAGTGTTCACCATGTCGCCACCCAAGAATGTATTTGAGATCTTTCAACTGCTGGAGAAGTCCAACTGCGGAAACTGCGGGGAGAAGACCTGCCTTGCGTTCGCCGGAGCGGTGTTCAAGGGGCAGCGCCGGCTGAGCGAATGCGTGCGGCTGGACCCGGGGGTTGCCGCCCGGTTTTCCGAAAATTCCGGGACGGAGAATGCTCCCGAGGCCGAAGGCGCCGCCCATTTTGATCAGTTGAGAAAGGAGATCGCTCAAACCGACCTGGCGTTGGCCGCCGAACGCGTCGGCGCCCGGTTCTCCGGCGACCGCCTGACCCTTAAAGTGCTCGGCAAGGATTTCAGTGTGGACCGCCACGGCGGTTTCCATGCCGACATGCATGTGAACCATTGGGTGGCCATCCCCTTTCTGACCCATGTGCTGTACGGCAGAGGCCGGCCGCCGGCGGGGCGCTGGGTCCCCTTCCGGGAGTTGAAAGGCGGCCGCGAGGGCTACCCCCTGTTCCGCAAACGCTGTGAGGAGCCTTTAAAACGGGTGGCCGACACCTACACCATGCTTTTCGACGACATGGTCCACCTTTTCGGCGGGAGACAGGTGGAGCGCCAATTCAAATCCGACATCTCCGTGGTGCTGCACCCCCTGCCGATCGTTCCGATCATGGTCTGTTACTGGCTGCCGGATGAGGGCATGCAATCCAGCTTGAACCTCTTCTTCGACGAGACGGCGAACGAAAACCTGGACATCGGCGCCGTGTTCGCGCTCGGCTCCGGGTTGGCGCAGATGTTCACCAAACTCGCTCAACGGCACGGCTGAACTCCGGAATTCGTCAGGAGACGATCCTTATGGTCGCGGAATCGAAGGCATTCGAGAGGATATACCGAGACTATCTGGGGCAGCTCGCGGCCGTCGACTTGCGCGCTGCGGCCGAAACGCTGGGAGGACGGGCTGACGGCGACACCGTCGTCATGCCGTTCTTCGGGAGGCCATACAAGGTGTCCACCGCCGGGATCTCGGACCCCTCCGGGAACCGTCCGAGCCATTCCGTCAGCGTGCTGCTGAGCAGATACCTTCTGATGTGTCCAAAAAATACGCCGCTCGACGAGTCCTGGGTATCCTACAAGGATTTCAAGGATGCGGGGCCTTTTGCCGGCGGCTTCAGAAGCAATGCGGAAGTTCCTCTGGAGCGGAGGTTTGGGAGCAATCTTGCGGAGCTTCAAAAGCGCTGCGAAGCGCTGGGCGGAATCTCCGTTGCCGATGACTTCCCATATGAGGTCGCCATGCGCCTGCCCGCCCTTCCCAAGATACCGATTCTCATGCTCTTCAACGGCGCCGACAACGAATTTCCGGCACGGTGTTCCATGCTCTTCGAGCGCCGCGCGGAAAAATACCTGGACATGGAATGCCTGGCTATAGCCGGATGGGCGCTTTCCGCCTATCTTCTCGAAACCCCCCAATGGGGTTCCCTGTGACGCGACGACGACGGACCTCGCTATGATCGCGTGCAATTGGAATGGCCTCTGACATGCTGACCAACTTGATCGGTTCGTTCGTCTCCAGCCGCTGGAAATTCGAGTGGCGCTACTGGCGCGGGAACACGCCGTGGGACACGAACATCACCCCGCCCGAGGTGATGGAGTTCATTGCCGCTGCACCGCCCGGCAGAGCGCTCGACCTCGGGTGCGGCACCGGCACCAACGCGATCGCGCTCGCGCGCCACGGCTGGCAGGCGACCGGGGTCGACTTCGCTCCCAAGGCCATCCGGGCCGCCCGCCGCAAAGCCAGGCAGGCAGGGCTTAAGATCGACTTCCACTGCGCCGACGCCGCCAACCTCGCAATGCTGACCGGCCCCTTCGACTACGTCCTCGACATCGGTTGCCTGTTCACCCTGACGGACAGCGCAAGGATCGGGTACGCCCGCGAACTGGCCCGGCTGCTGCGCCCGCAGGGCGACTACATGCTCTACGCCTGGCTGCCGCGGCCATGGAAGGGCGGCGTTTGGGGGATCTCGACCGAGGCGGTCGAAGCGCTCCTGAGCAACGCCTTCGTGCGAGCGCGCCTGGTGATCGGCGAGGAAAAGGGGTACCCATCCGCCTGGTACTGGTATCGGCGGCGGTAACGGGATTTTCTGGCTGCTGCTGCAGCAAGCCCTGAAAACAAATCAATTCGAAGAGCTTTCCATCCGCGACATGATAGATGAGGGAAGGCGCTGATGCCCGCTGGGTTTGTCGTCGACACTTCCATCGTTGAGACTCGATCTTACACTCGCCACCCTGGACGCATCCCTCTCAAAGGCCGCGAAAAAATGCAAAGTCCCTGCCTTTGAACCGGCCCGCACCGCTGACATCATCCCACCCTCAAGACGGCTATTATTAACCATACTCCAAAACAGCCTTGACTGTTTTAAAGTAAAGGATAAAATGGCCACATGCGCTATATAGCACCCTACGTACTGAAAGATCTGGAAAAGAAGATGGTTTTCATCGGAGGACCCCGGCAGGTCGGCAAAACCACCTTGGCCAAGACGATATTGGATGAAGGCTATCCGAAAGGAGTGTATTTCAACTGGGATTTTGATGAGGACCGGCAGGATATCATCAAGAAAAAGTGGAGCAGCGAAAATACCTTGCTGGTCTTTGATGAGTTACACAAATTCCCCCGCTGGAAGAGTTGGATCAAAGGCATTTACGATGTCAGCCATGACATCCACTCATTCCTCGTAACCGGATCCGCCCGTCTCGACGTTTATCGCAGAGGCGGGGACTCTCTCATGGGCCGTTATCATTACTGGCGTTTGCATCCTTTTACCCTGGATGAGGTTCCCAAAGGTTTAACGCCCAAGGAGGCATTTCGTCGACTCATGACGGTCGGAGGATTTCCGGAGCCCTTCCTGGACCCTGATGACCGCGATGCAAGGCGCTGGCGCCGGGAGCGCTTCGACAGGATCCTGAGGGAAGACGTTCGAGATCTTGAATCCGTGCGCAACATTCAGTTGCTAAGTCTTCTTTTGGATCTGTTGCGGCGGCGGGTCGGAGGCCTGGTTGCTCCATCCAATCTTGCCGCCGACCTTCAGATCTCTCCAAAGACGGCAACGTCATGGATTGAAATCCTTGAGCGGATGTATCTTGTTTTTGCGGTCAGACCCTATACCCGATCGCTGCCTCGGGCCGTTTTGAAGCCGCCCAAAATTTATTTCTTCGACAATGCCGACGTCATTGGTGATGAAGGGGTGCGATTCGAAAACCTGGTTGCCACGTCTCTCTTGAAACGACTGCACTTCCTCGAAGACAGGGAAGGTTATCGCTATGATCTGCGCTATATTCGCGACAAGGAAGGAAGGGAGGTCGATTTCGCGGTCCTGAAGGAGGGAAAGCTGCAGGAACTGGTGGAGGTGAAGTATGCAGATGACAGCATTTCGAAGTCCCTTCTCTACTATGCCGAGCGCCTCAAACCTGAAAGAGCAACCCAGATTACGGCCGCCATCAAAAGACCTTACGACAAGAGCCGTCTGAGGGT
>JALOPB010000296.1 GCA_025454115.1 Desulfobacterales bacterium
AACCAGGCGGACGCGTTGATGGCGACCCCGTTCAAATCGAAGGCCTGGATATGATGGTTGTCATAGGTGGCGATGACCTCCAGTTCGGGGTCGTCGTCGATGTTGCCGATACCGACGTTCAGACCGTAACAGCCGTAACCGCTGTGGCCCATGACGTTGCGGTCGGCATCTCCTCCCGCCCCGATGCCGGCCAGGTTGTTGTAGCGCGGCCAGGCCGGGTAGCTCAATCCGGTGGGCTGGAAAAGGTCGCCATTGTGAGAGAATACGAACACCTGCGCACCGCCGGATGAAGTCGGCCGGGTCTGGGTCGTGGTCGCTACCACCTCAATAAGGCCGTCGCCATCGAGGTCGGCTGCAGCCAGGCCGCGCACCTCCGGCGACTCGCCCGCCGTCGTCGTATCGGCCGGCCAGCCAGGCTTCAGAACCAGACCGCCGCTCTGCCATTCATAAGCATGCACCAGGTGACCCGCCCCGAAAACCACTTCGGGCACTCCGTCGCCCTCAAGGTCCACCACGACATGAGGGGCGTACACGCGTCCGCTGCCGTGATCGACCCGGTCCAGCAGCCGGCCCTGGCTGTCGAAGACGTATACCGAGTAGTAGGCGGCGATCAGCTCGTTTTCCCCGTCGCCGTCCAGATCCGCCACCACCGGCGAGGCGTACCAGCTGGTCTGACCGTCGAGATTCATCAAAAATACCGGCGCCTGGACTTCGCCGGCGCTCTGACCGGCAGTGCAGACGACATTGCGCGTTCCACCCGTGGCGTTGCCCCCGGTCGGCGTGCTTCCGCCGCCGTTGGAATTCCCGCCGCTGCTCCCAGAGCCGGACCCACCCCCTCCGCCGCCGCAGCTCAGCATCAGTACCGCCAGGCAGATCAAACCTATCCAGCATCCTGCCCTAGAATGCTTCATGATAGCCCCTTTCCCCAATACGCCTAACACGTTACTGGCATCGGCCGCGCAGGTCGATCGGCCAGATGTCCACCACCTTGCCGGCCTGCGTGATGTGCAGGCGGTCGAACAGGTTCACGGTGGGATCGCAGTGCGATACGACCAGCTCAATGACCATGCCGAGCTCCGGCAGGAGCGTCGTGCGGTTCGGTGCGGACAGCTTTCCGTATTCATCCCCGAACCAGTCATAATGCAATTTGCCATATTCGGGGGTCAGCACCCGGGGCCGTCCGCCGTCCCGGTAAAGCGCTTTCAGCCCGGCGTCGACGGTTACCTGCCGACCGTGGGGTCCGCTCACCACCGTGGTCAGCATCGTGAGGGCGGGGTGGTAGTCGGCGGCATCCGAGCCGTCCGCCGATTCGATGGCCAGGTATTCGGCATCCATCAGCGCGTAGGAGCCGGCCTGCAGTTCGGTCAACTCCGCCGAAGTCAGATCGATCCGGGCGGTGCCGGTTCCCGACGCGCTGAAGATGGTGCAGGACTCCGCGCGGCTCTGCAGCTGTTTGAATACCGCCGCTGCATTGCGGAGCGCCTTGCGCGATGCCGATTTGCGGTCCTCGTAGCGGGGGATGTGCTGTATGTGCCCGGCGTAGGCCTGGATCCCGCGCAGTCGGAGCCGGCTGCTTGAAAGGATCCGCTCGGCCAGATCCGCGGCTTTGGCCGGCAAAACCCCGGTTCTGCGCTGGCCGACGTCGATGTCCAGCAGCACGTCGAGCTGCCGGTTCGTTTCGGCCAGGCGGTTTTCCAGAAGTCCGATGGTATCCGGATGGTCGACGACCGCCATCAGAAACGGCGCCCGGTCCAGAAGCGAGACCAGGCGGTTGACCTTCTCCCGGCCAGCCACCGGGCCGGTGACAAGGACCCCGGATATGCCGGCATCCACCAGGGCTTCGGCCTCGGAGACCTTGGCCGCACAGACCCCGATGGCGCCGTTGGCGACCTGCATCTTGGCAAGGGTGGAGCACTTGTGGGTTTTGGCGTGCGGTCGCAGGGCCTTGCCGGCCGTTTTGACGCGCGCCTGCATTTTCTGCAGATTCTCGTCCAGGAGGTCGAAATCCACCACCAGGCAAGGAGTGTCCAGCTCCGGTTTCTTTTTGCCGAATAATTCTTTTTTGGGATCACGCATTGGTCACAGCCCCCTTTTTTCGAAGAAGACAAAGACCAGAATGAAAATAAGTCCCAGGGCCGGAATGACGGCCCAGGCACTCATTCCAAGCACTCCGGGAAGGGTCAGCTTGCCGAGGCTTCCGAATACCAGCAGGGTTTTTTCGAGATACGGGTAGGCCTCGGCGTAAAGGGCCGCTCCGGCCAGCATGCCGGCAATGGCAAAGAGCGCATGCCAGCGGCCCTCGGCCACCGCTCCGACGGAGGTCCCCGGGCAGAACCCCATGACGGCCCAGCCCAGACCGAACAAAATGCCGCCCACCACGTTGGCCCCGATCTGAGTCGCTTTGGGACTCAACTGGGCGAAACCCAGTGCGACGGCCAGATGGATGCCGACCATTCCCACCAGGATGGCCGACATCATGAACTTCATTATAGTCATATCCTTGAGCAGCATGGCGCCGATCTGTTTTTCAAAGCGCAGCACGCGTCCCTGCTGAAGCAGCGCGCCGAAACAGATCCCCGTGATCAAACCGAGCCATTGTTCGTTCATCGCACACCTCTCTTCCCGCGATAGACCAGGGCGGCCATCAGGACCCCCGCACCAAAGAAACAGGCCAGGGCGATGAATCCGCTCAGGGACAGCTGCATCAGTCCGCTCATGCCGTGACCGCTCGGGCAGCCGTCGGCCATCCGCGCCCCGAACATGGCGACGATTCCGCCCGCGAAGGCGCCGAGGGCGCGCCGGGCCACGCTGTCGCCGAAGCGGTCGCGCCAGACCGGCGGTACGGCCTCGAATTTGAAGCTGCCGTCGAGCAGCGCCGCCCCCAATGCCCCGATGAAAACGCCGACGATCAGCATGAACTGCCAGTCGACCTTTATTTTTTCCTTATTAAAATATGGATTCGTTTTGACATGCTCGGGACTTACCGACTGCTCGATAAACCCGGCTCCGCGCACAAAGGTGGTGGAGGCGCCAAGAAACTGCGTTTTTCCAAGGACCTGGGTCGATCCAACGACGGAAAGGGTGGCCAGCACCCCTACCAACGCCCCGGCGATGTAAGGCCTTAAATTAAAGGGCTTTTTCATATCCTGCTCCTTTGGTTTGCAGAGGTGGTCCATGCCGGCAGCTGCCCCCTCTATTGCGCATGATTTCAATCATAGTACGATTCGCAGAACGGCTCAAGAATATTGGCAGGCGGGCACCTGTTGGCCTGAAAAATTGGTGGCGGCGCACCCATGAGTGCAATCCCTAGCGAAACCCCGAGCCAGCGGATGCGGCAGCGCCGCCGGATGGCCGGCGAATGCTCCATGTGGTGCCTGGCGAGCGCCACCAGATCGGCTTCATCCAGCGCAAACTCGACTTACACCTCGTTCCATCCCATCAGCGCGGAAAGCCCTGAATGCGCAGGCACACCTCGGCGATGATGACCGCGCTGAAGAAGACGCAAAACAGCGCGATCAGGGCTGCCGCCACGATCCGCCAGCCCTGCTTACGGAATGCGTCCAGGTCTTTGGCGATCGAAAGGCTCGTGAAGGCGATGATCGGGGTCGGCAGCGCCAGGAAGTTGACCTTGCCCACGGCTGCCAGGATCTCCTTGGAGTAGGGCATCCCCGGCATGGTGAGAATCAGCGAAATGGTGCCGATGTAGGCGATCGTGGGAAGGTATGGCTCAGGCGCTGCATGAGCTCCAGGTATTGTTGCTTGGCGAGCCGCGGCTGGAATTCGCATTTCACGCGTCGGGCCTCCCGCCCGCCCTGGGCCAGCAGGTCAATGACGCACATGGCCATGAGCTTGGCCGGCAGCACCACCGCTGCTTCGTAGTCTGTGACGCAGAACTCGGCCGTGTGCAGATGGCCTTTGGTCCCTGTCGCGAAAGGGTGGACGACGGGGATGAGATGGGACAAGTCCCCGACGTCGAACGAGCCGCCCATGAAGCCGGCCTCCAGGGCGCCCCTATCGCCCAAAAGGGCCCGTCCGTTCCTGCCGGCGATCTCGGTGAGGTTCCGGTCCTGGAAGATCGGCAGGTAGCCGGGAATGTTGGTGATCCGCGTGGCCGCGCCGACCGCGTCGCCTCCGGCCCTGAAGGCTCGGTCCACCTTGGTCGAGGCGTCGAGGATGGCGTCGAGGTTTTCTCCATCACCGAATCCAGCTCGCCCATCACCACCACCGTGGGGCCGGCCTCCCCTCCGGTCAGTGTGCCCTCGACGCCGGTAAGGGCGAGGCCCCATCCCCGCCCTTGGTGATGATCGGATGCACCCGGATGGCGTCGTCGTCCTGGAAGGTTTCGCGCTGGGCGTGGACCGCCATGATGCCGATGCAGGCCGCGTTGAGGGCGTTGATCCCGCGGTGGGGGGCTGCCCCGGCATGCGAGGGCCGGCCCTCGTAGCGGATGAACTTGGCCATGAAGCCGTTGCCGGCGGCGTTCATCAGGAAAGCCGGCTCGGGCGTATCGGCGAAGGCATGCACCATCATGGCCGCATCCACATCGTCGAAGTAGCCGAGCTTGATCAGTTCCTGCTTGCCGCCCAGGAAGCTGATCTTGCCCGCGGCCACGAGCCCCAGCCGGTATTCGATCTCCAGGTACTCTTCGGCCGGGCAGCCCAGGAATTTCACCTTCCCGGACAGAAAGGGAGCGATGCCCGCGCCGACCAGGCCCATGGCGGCGCCCAGCATGCTCGCCACCTGAATGTGATGGCCGCAGAGGTGGGCGGCGCCTGTGACCGGATCGGCCAGTGGCGAAGTTTTCTCCATCACCGAATCCAGCTCGCCCATCACCACCACCGTGGGGCCGGCCTCCCCTCCGGTCAGTGTGCCCTCGACGCCGGTAAGGGCGAGGCCCCGCTGGGCGATCCCGATCATGTCCTCCCGGCGCCGGTCGATGTGTTCGCAGACCTTGTTTTTCAGCGCTTGTATGTCCATGCCGATTCCTTTCCTCATCCCAGCAGTTGCAGGGTCGCATGCAGGTAGAGGCGGGCGGCGTCCGCCACCTCCTGCAGGTCCGGAGCCGGCCACAAACGCCTCTACACCCGGGTCCTTGCCGAAGATGCCCTGGCCGGCCAGCATCAGGGTGCTCCGGCCCTGCTTCCCCTTGAGCCTTCCGAACACGTTCGGCCGCCCGGGTCGC
>JALOPB010000297.1 GCA_025454115.1 Desulfobacterales bacterium
TTGCTGCGGCAGCAGCTTCTGTCCGGCGGCGGCCAGCCTGAGTCCGAGTTCATAGAGTCTGCGGTTGCGGATGAGCCATGACCAGCCCCGGTAGGCCAGACCCTCGGCGCGGCTAGCCGGCTGGACCTGCCACTGCGGGTCGCCGTAAGCCAGCTTCTCCCGCAGGGCGAGCAGCATGCGCGGTAGATCGATGGCCATCGAACAGGCGTCCATGCAGGCCCCGCAGAGCGTCTCCCCGCAGCACAGGTCCTTGGCGCGGTTGATCCCCGTGAGCAGCGGCGTCACCACCGCTCCGACCGGCCCCGAATAGGCAAAGCCGTAAGAGTGCCCGCCGATTTTGCCATAGACCGGGCAGACGTTGAGGCAGGCCGCACAACGGATGCAGCAGAGCATTTCGCGGAACTGCGGGTCGGCCAGGATCCGGCTGCGGCCGTTGTCGATGACGACCAGGTGAAATTCGTCGGGGCCGTCCGATTCGCCGGCACGGCGGGGTCCGCCGATGTAACTCGCATAGGTGCCCATGGTCTGGGCGGCCGCGCCCCGGCACAACAGTCTCAGGATGATCTCGTATTCGTCCAGCCGCGCCACGATGCGCTCCATACCCATGAAGGCGACGTGCACCCGGGGCATGGTGGTGGCCATGCGGATATTGCCTTCGTTGGAGACAGTGGTGATGTGTCCGGTTTCGGCGCAGGCCATGTTGACGCCGGAGGTCCCCATGTCCGCTGCCAGGAACTTCTCGCGCAACGCCTTGCGGGCGGCCTGGGTCAGCTCGGGCGGATCGGTGGTGCGGCGGATGCCGAGTTTCCGAACAAACAGGTCGGCGATTTCGTGCCGGTTCTTGTGGACGGCCGGGGCGATGATGTGCGAGGGTGTCTCCCCTGCGAGCTGGATGATGTACTCGCCGAGATCGGTTTCAACCACCTCGATTCCGGCCGCTTCCAGCGCCGGATTCAGGCCGATCTCCTCGGACACCATGGACTTGCCCTTCACGACCAGACGCACGTTGTTGCGCCGGGCCACTGCTAGGCCGTAGTCGACCGCCTCTTTGGCGGTTTCGGCAAAATAGACGTGCCCGCCGTTGGCGCGGATCTTGTCCGCCAGGGTTTCCAGGAGCACATCCAGATGGGCGATGGCCGATTCCCGAATCTCGTGCGCCTTGAGGCGCAGATCCGGCCCCTCGGGGAGCCGCCGGTAGGCCTCCGCCGTCCCCCGGCCGAACCGGTCCTGCAGTCCGACGAGCGCCTTCTGCAGCACGGGGTTGGCGATGCCGCGTCTGGCCTCTTCTACGTATTTTTCAGTGCTGATGTCGGACATGGATAAAAAATAGGGTTCAAGCGGCCGAGGGTTCAAGGGGTCGAGTGAACCGCCCCAATGATGAATGTCTGCCCCCTGGATCCCTTCGCTCGTTGATCATTTTTCGTTAAGCTCGATTCGCCAGGATCTCTGCAATATGCATCGTCTTGATCGACAGCCCCCGGCGGCTGACGGCACCGGCGATGTTGAGCAGGCAGCCCGTATCGCAGCCGACTACGGTGTCCGCACCTGAATTGAGGATGTGATCGACCTTGTCGTTGACCATGGCCGCGGAAATGTCCGGGTATTTTACCGCGAAGGCGCCGCCGAACCCGCAGCAATAGTCCGAATTCTTCATCTCCACCAAGTCGAGACCCCTGACCTTGCGCAGCAGGCGGCGGGGCTGCTCCTTGACCCGAATGCCGCGCAGCAGGTGGCAGGAATCGTGGTAGGTCGCTCGTCCGGGGTAGCTCGCGCCCAGTTCCTCCACCTTCAGAACATCGACCAGGAATTCGGTAAACTCGTAGGTGCGGGCGGCGATGCGTTCCGCCCGCTCGCACCATTGCGGCTCATCCTTGAACAGTTCGGTATAATGATGGCGTACCATGTGCACGCAGGACCCCGACGGCGAGACGATGGTTTCGGCGTTTTCGAAAATTTCGACGAACCGCCGCGCCGCCACCCGGGCTTCCTGCCGAAAACCGGAATTGAACGCCGGCTGCCCGCAGCAGGTCTGATCCGTGGGGCAGTCCAGCTCCAGTCCAAGGCCTCCCAATACGCTCACCATGGCCTCGGCTACATGCGGCCAGACGGTGTCGACAAGGCATTGAACGAACAAGGTGATTTTAGGGGGTGCCATCCCGTTCCCGCCGGTTTAAATCGCTAGTTGAGAATTAGCGGTTATCCCATTTTCTCCGAAAAATCCAGGCCTATACGTCGAATAAGGCTCGCTGTTGAACCGATCAATTCCAGACAATTCCAGACTTTCTTAGGAGGCAGCACTATGGTATTACTCCGACAATAAAATATGTTCAATGCGGCCATATCATTCATCGGCGGGGCGGGATTTCGGCCGCAGCGCGCCGCAACCATCCGTTCAACGAACGATCGTACGGCAGCAAGCCCGCTTCATATTTATCCGGACAGCCCCGGAGGACCGATGGCCACGCAGCCGTCAATCGTCTCTGCCTGTGCGCGGTTCCTCTAGACGGTTTGGGGGCGTGGCAGGAGCCATTGAAAAATTGGTTGCGGCGTGCTGCGGCCGAAATCCCGCCCCGCCGAACCTCAGCTTCAGTTGAATCTGTTTACTTGCCGGAGTAGTTTAACTTCCATTCCAGATCGGATTGAATCCTACGCCATGAACCTAAATCCCACTGCGCTCATCGAACTCGCTGAAAAAATCGAACAGCTGGCCCAATTTCAGGATAAAATCGAATTCCCTGCCAGTATTTCACGGATCTGGGAAGCGTTTCAGCGGGATGCCCGAAACCTGATAGAGATTGAAAGCTGTGCGCTCTTCACAGTGGACGAGAGCAGCCAGGAGTTCGTGCTGGCCCATGCCGTCCCGGAGGCCCTCAAGGCGGAATTTCAAAAAGAAATCGATGCCCAAATCGAAGTCGGCACGTTCTCCGTAATCCTGAAACGCCGCCGGCCTGCCTTTACCCCTTCCCAGGTATTCCGGCATGAGCTGTCGGTGATGATGCTGCCGCTGGCAACGGTCAAGCGGACCCTCGGCATGGTCATGGTGCTCACCCCCTTCCAGGAGAGCCTGGTGACCCAGGAAAACATGCGCCTGCTGTCGGTCCTGGCGCGGCACTGCTCCCTGGTCATGGAAAATTCGATTCTCTATGATAAGTTGCGCAAGGACAAGGAGTCTCTGGAACAGGCCAATGCGAAAATCCTTTATTTGTCCCAGCGCGACGCGCTCACGGGTTGTTTCAACCGCGGTTATATGAACGCCCAGCTGCCCCGGGAAATTCGGCGGGCCCTGCGCTACCGGCGTGCGCTGTCCCTGGCTCTGTGCGATCTGGATCACTTCAAAACCATCAACGACTCTCACGGGCATCAGTGCGGAGACTTGGTTCTTAAAGAGTTCGTCGAATCCCTGAATGAACTCATCCGAGCCGATTCAGACTGGCTGGCGCGCTATGGCGGAGAGGAATTCCTGTTGGTGCTGCCCGAAACGACGTTGGAAAACGCCGAGCGGCTGGCCGAGCGGCTGCGCGCGCACATCGCCGGGAAATCGTTCGAATGGCAAGGTGAGGTCCTTCGCATTACGGCGAGCTTCGGTGTGGTGGGGTTCAGCGCGGGGCAGCTTCCCAAGAGCCTTCAGGCCGAGGCGCTGCTGAACCGGGCGGATGAATATCTCTACCGGGCTAAGAAAAAGGGGCGCAACCGGGTGGTCAGCGGCCCCTTCGCTTCCTGAGCGGGCCGTTTCATTCCATCAGATCAGCTTTCAATCGCGCAATCGTTTCTTCGCTGACCTTTGCCCGCGTTACCAAATAGCCGACGGCCGAGCCGTAGTGGGCGTCAACATGCTTCAGAAGGGCGCGAAGGCGGCTTTCCGGAGCCGTGAAATACGGCTGGACCTTCGCGAGGTCCACGCCGAAGGGTTGCAGATAGTTGTAAATGATCTTGCGCATGTCGGCGTTGTAGCCGTCGGAAAGGCCGTAATCTGCGATCACCGTCTCTTCCGGTACGCCCAGGGCCTGAAGGATCAGCGCAGCAGCGGCGCCGGTCCGGTCCTTGCCGCCGGTGCAGTGGAAGAGCAACGGCCGCTGTTGGGGATTGGCCAGAAGCTGGAAGAGGCGATCCCACACATGCGGATAACGTTCCACGCTGTCGATATAGCCCCGCAGCATGAAGTCTTCAGAGATCCAGTCGTAATCACCCCTCTTGATGCGTTCGAAAACAGTTGTGGGCTCGAATTCGCCGTGCTGGATGGGAAGCCGAACATAATCGACGGCCGG
>JALOPB010000298.1 GCA_025454115.1 Desulfobacterales bacterium
CGCCGCCCGGAGGGAGATGCGGTCACCCACCGCCTGGAAGGCGCCTCGCGCCGGATCTACCTTTTCTGCAGCCACCACCGGCCGCTCCAACGCATCCTCGCAGACTTCGGCACCCTGCCGGAGGACAAGATCACCGCTTTCCTGCGGCTGATGACGGCCCAGAAGCTCATGTTCTCCGAAAACGACCATTTCCTGAGTTTGGCGGTACCGGTGCGCGGAATGGACTAGGGTCTATTCCTCTGGCGTTCCGTTCTGGAACCGGATGCCGATGCCGTTTTCGTCGCACCAGACGATTTCGCCGTGGCGGGACACCAGCTTCTGCTTCTTTTTAAGGGGGATTGTCAGGGACCTTTTGGCCCCTGGAGGGCTTCTCGCTGCATTGGACGAAAACGCCGCCGGGATTCACGTTCTGGATGACGCCGGGAATCTCGCGGTTCTTGTTGTGGATCAGGGTCGGAATCGAACAGGAGCGGCGCGACTGCCGGCGTGAATCGCGCCGCTGCCCCGGCTGTCTGGGACGCGCGATGCGCGCCAGGATCTCGACGCCATAGGCATAGTCGTAGAATGAATTTTCACGGAACTTGCGCCATTTGACCACCGAACGATAGCATTCGTAAACGCCCGGTTCGGAGGCAAAGGGCGAATCGGCGATCCCGATGTAGATTTCGGCACCGGGGATCAGGTAGAAGTCCGACTCGAAATACAGACCCTTCTTGCTGTAGTTCTGCATGCGCGCCGCATGCAGAACGCCCGCCTCGAACGGTTCGAGCGTGACCGGGGTCCGGTGTTCGATCCGTGCACTGACTCGTTTCTCAGGATTATCCTTTTCCATGACAGAGGCCCCGCCCGCTGCAGCGCTGTTAGTTTTTCCGGAAACCGTACTTTTTCAGCAGGTCCTTGATGGCTTCTTCCAGCAGGTCGTTCTGGCGCTTCTCGAGTTGAGCCGCGAGGATCTTAATCTGCCGGATCAGATCCGCATCGAGGGTGGTGTTGTACATCTTGCGCTTGCCCATGCTGGAAAGTGTCTCCATTGCGATAGGTTCCATGTATTCTCCGCCTTGAACGTCGATGAAATAACCCGCTTCACTCCGGGCAGTGATAGGCCATCGCCGCCGAACCGGACGGATAGTCGGCCAGAAAGACCACATGCGTGGCGTTCAGCATCTCGGCCTTTCTCAAAACCATGTCCCGCCCGTCATAGGTGAATTTCGGATGGACTTGAAAAGATCCCATGTCCGAGTTTTCCGAAAGCGTGGCGATATAGGTGCAATGGCGCACCATGATTTCCTCGGCGACCGCCACCGAATAGGGAGCCGTTCAGGCGCTCCCCAAACGGCCTTCGTGTCGATTTCTATATTGATTTTACAATAGTTCAGGATGACTGTCAAAAATGCGGATGGTAATCATGACTTTATTTAGAACAATTTCAACTAGATAAATCCGGAAGGACACGGTTCCCCTAGACGGCTGGGGGGCGTGGCAGGATCACCTGAAAAATTGGCGGCGGCGCCCGGTGGCGCATACCCTCCCCGGCCCGCTCGTAGCCCTATAGAATTGAATGGATTTATTGGCCGGCCGGATCAGTGCAGCTGGCGCAGAAAGTCGCCCACGACCTGATGGACCTTCTCCGAATCTTCACCGAGCAGGATACCGTGACGGTTCATGCTGAAGAGAACGTACTTCTTGTCGCGGGAGCCGATCTTTTTAAAAACCTTTTCCGACCCCCGGGGGTCCACCACCGGGTCGTTGCTGGATTGGACCACCAGGGCGGGGACCTCGATCCCGGCCAGCCGCGGCTCGAGATCGTCCATCAGGCGTTCGATCTCCCTCACCCCGGAGACCGGGTTGCGCACATAGTTGATGTGCGGGTTCTCCGGCCGGTTCTCGACGAACTCCATCTTGGCGCCCGTACGGCTGGCCCGGTCCATCAACCGGTTCCACATGTCCACCGCCGGGGCGAAGCGAGCATTGAAATCCCTGAGCCGCATCGGGGCCGATATCGCGAAAACGCCGGCCAGGGATTCGACCCGTGCCGCCAGATGCAGGGCGAGTCCCGCTCCGGTGGAAAATCCGCCCGCCACCACCTTCCGGCAGATGCCCGCCACGATGGCATACCCCCGATCGACGGACTGCAGCCAGTCCTGGTAGCTGCGCTGCGATAGGTCCTGCGGCGACGTCCCGTGCCCCCGCAGACGCGGCGCGTACACCCAGAACCCCTGACGTCCAAGGAACACGGCCAGTTCCCTGACTTCGAGCGGTGCGGCCATGTACCCGTGACACAGAACGACCCCCAGCCGATCGGAGCGTCCCTCCACGAGAAACGGCATGCCGACGTCCATCGCCTTGGATTCGCCCTCGATGTGGTATTGCCGGTAGTCCGCCCGGAACTCCTCCACGGCGTCGCGCAGCAGGCGGTCGCGCACCTGCCGCCGGATCCAGAAAGCCGGCAGGGCCGCATAACGGAATGCGGCGCGCTGAAACGGTCGCAGCGGCTCGACGGCGTTGGCCATCACGTCGATCGGGTTTTCGATGCGCGCCCGGTGGAACCGGTAGGCCGAAGCAAAGGACGTGCGGTCGCGGCGGTAGTGCCCGTCCCGCTTTTTCAGGTTGCCTTTCTCGATGGCCAGCCCCATGAAGTCCTTCACGATCCCCCGGCGGTCGTCGACCAGCAGATGGGTCTGATCACCCGCCAGGGCCGCGTGAACCTGCAGCTCCGGCTGCCCACGCAGCGCCGCCGCCAGCAGAAAGGCGCGCCGGCAGAGGTCGAGCGAATCGACGCGGGCATACGGGCTCCGGCGCAGCAGCGTGGCGAACAAATGATCGTAATTGATCGTGGTCATGCCGTAAATGGCGGCCATGTAGCGCTGCATCAGCGCCACGGCTTCGCGGCGCAGGAATTTGCGGGATGCGATGGGGTCGTCGAAATCCAGCCTCGCAGACGAGCAGATGTCCCTGGCGACGGCCACCCGTTTGAGGCTTTCGGCGGCAGCCAGCGGCCGGCCGAAGCGGATGTCGATATCCACCCCCGAGAGCAGCATCGATCCCTCGGTCATGAGCTCTTCGACCAGGCGATCGGGGATCTCGTCCACCAGGCGCCGGGCGAGGTCGCTCAGGATGTTCTCGCGGGCCCGGACCGGGTAATAGGTGATGTTGACCGGAACGATGAAGGTGGAACGGCCCAGCACCCGTTCGAGCGATTCCAGGTTGAAAAGGCCCATCAGGCGATCGCATTCGAGCGGCGCCGACCGCGCCAGGCAGCGCAGCCGCTCGCGGTAGAACTCGGCGCGGATGGCGAGCGCGGCCGCCCCGGTATGCGGCGGCCGCTTGCCGGCGGCCCAGGCGATCATGAAGCGGCCCTTTTCCATGACCTTCATGGTCTTCACCATGCCGCCCTCCGGGAAGATGAGCCAGTTGGCCTCGCCCGTGAGCAGGGTCTTGATGATCAGCCGATCGCGCTCCGGGTCCCGCGTGGAGACCGCGCCGACCTGTTCGAGCAGGCGGCTGAACGGCCCCCGGAAGAACTCGGCATCCGCCAGCGACCACACCGGCAGCCGGGTCAGCTGGTGGATGACGTAGGGCATCAGCAGGGTTTCGATGCGGGTGAAATGATTGACGGCGAATATGAGCGAGCCGGCCGGAATGTTCGCCTGCCCGTGCAGGCGCAGGCGGGCCTTGGACAGATTCGAGAGGGCCTTGATCGCCAGGCCCGTGGTGCGATAGGCGAACCGGTTCATAAGCTGAATCGCAGACGGCGTTCCTCCATCTCACTGCGGCGCGGCGAACCGTGGAAGCTCGTTTGTAATAATCAGTATAGATTAAAACCTCCGCCCGATCAATTTGCGCGAGGGAGCTGGTGGGCGCACCTGAGTCGCATTGTGTAAGGGCGGGGTGAGGAACCGCGCACAGGCACAGGCGGTTGGCGGCTTCGTGAGGTTCTGCTCTCTGGGGCTGTCCAGGACCATAGGGAGCGAGCTTGGTGCCGTACGCTGGTTCGTTGAAGGCATGGCGGCGGCGCCTTGCGGCGAAAACCCCACCCCGCCTATCCACGCATGAGGCTGCCGCATCGATTGAAGGGCTCGCACCAGCGCCCCGCGGAAGCGGCTGCGGTTGACACACCCTGGGATTCCATTTAGATTCAGGCATCGAAATCATTTGGGGAGGCTTTGATTGTATTCCAAGATCCTCGTGCTGCGCTTTTCGGAAGACGTCGCCCAGAAACCGGTGGTCTGCCACCTGGCCCGGGACTTCGACCTGGTCTTCAACATCCTGAACGCCACCATTCTGCCGGGCCGCGAGGGTGTCATGGTCATGGAGCTCTCCGGCTCCAAGAAGAACTTCCGCGACGGGGTCGCTTTCCTGAAGAGCAACGGCATCAAAGTCAAGAACGCCTCGCGCGAAGTCAAGCGCGTGACCGCCCGGTGCACGCACTGCGGCGCCTGCACGGCGGTTTGCCCGACCGGTGCGCTGTCGATCCGGCGGCCGGAGATGGAGGTCGTCTTCGACCAGGAAAAATGCAGCATCTGCGAGCTGTGCGTCCCCGCCTGCCCGCCGCGCGCCATGGAAGTCCGGCCGATCCGGGACGCCCTGGTGGAATGAATCCGACGATCGCCGTTGCCGTCAGCGGCGGCGTGGATTCGCTGGTCGCCGCCCATCTTGTAAAACAGACGGCGTCGAAGGTGGTGGCGGTCCATTTCCGGACCGGCTTCGAAGCCGAACCTCCCGATCGCACCCGGACGCGCATCCAGTCCATCGGCGAGCAACTGGGCCTCCCGCTGCACGTGTTCGATCTGAGCGCGGACTTCCGGCGGGACGTGGTGGACTATTTCACCGCCACCTACCTCGCCGGGCGAACGCCCAACCCCTGCGTGGTGTGCAACCCGGCCATCAAGTTCGGGGTCCTGCTGGGCCGGGCGCAGGAGCTCGGCGCCGCAGCGCTGGCGACCGGCCACTACGCCGGCGTGCGACAGGATCCCTCCGGCCGTTTTCGCCTCTTCAAAGGCCGCGATGCCCGCAAAGACCAGTCTTATTTCCTGGCCCGCCTCACGCAGGCCCAGCTCGCCCGGGCACGTTTTCCGCTGGCCGCGCTCAGCAAGGACGCCGTGCGGGAAATCGCCGCGGCCGAAGGGTTTATCCCCGTCAATCCCGAGGAAAGCCAGGACGTCTGCTTCATCCGGACGGGCGCTTATCCGCAGTTCATCGCGGAGCTGACCGGCCGGCCGGCCGAAGCCGGGCTGATCGAGACCACCGACGGCCACATCGTGGGACGGCACCCCGGCCTGCATGCCTTCACGGTCGGCCAGCGCCGCGGCATCAATTGCCCGGCGGCCGAGCCCTACTACGTCGTGCGCCTGGACCGCGAGGACTTGCGGGTGCTTGCGCGGGTGCGCTACCGCACCCCGGAAACGCCGGCGATCGTCGTCCCGATCGATGCGGACAGCGCCTGGCTGCGGTTCGATGCGCCCCAGCCGGCGGTGACCCCCGGCCAGGCGGCGGTCTTCTATGACGGCAGCGACGTTTTGGGCGGCGGGTTCATTGTCAATTAATTCGAAGCGTTCACAAACAGGCGGAGGAGAGGGTATGCGTCGCCGGGCGCCACCGCCATGCATTCAATGACCCAGCGTACGGCAGCCAGCCCGCTGCATACGTGTCCGGACAGCCCCGGCGTGCAACGTCCACGAAGCCGCTGACCCTATCTGCC
>JALOPB010000043.1 GCA_025454115.1 Desulfobacterales bacterium
AGAACGATTTCAAGGCCCTTGGCCACGCTCATTTCATCCTCCATCACGAGAATGCTGGGCGGGACCGGCTGCGGTCGGCTAATGGTGGTATCTTGGAAGGTAAACATGGTCGATCCTCCTGTTTGAGCGGTCCTGCCATGCTACCAAGCAAGCCGCGTGCCGCTCGCAGGGGCAACTCGGAAGTTCATGAATTTTTTGAAATATCAAATTGTTGTAACTATGCAGGGAATTGGAGGGCCGACTTTCAGGGTTGAAGGCGTATCGCCGACCATACGCCGGCGGCCGGGGCAGATCTATTTTTCCATTATCTTCAGATTGTTATGGCCGTATGGCTGGCGGAACGCCAGTCAGCGGGGTTCATTCGAAGTGCTGGTGTCAGCTCCCCGGTCGGGGGTGATGCCGTGCCGTTTCAGCAGGATGGAGAAGTTGGGCCGCTGCATGCCGACGGCCTTGGCCGCCGCGCTGATGTTCCCTCCGGCGGTGGAAAGCGCTTTCAGCAGAAAGGCCTTTTCCATCCGGCCATAGTGCTCCTCAATGATGCGTTTCTTTAGCGCGCGCAGCTCGCCCAGCGTGCCGGGGACCCGGCTGGCGGCGGCTCCCCGGCTGCCGTGCAGATTGTCCATCAGATGGTGATAATCCAGGATGGATTCGTCCGCCATGATCACCAGCCGTTCCACCACATTTTTGAGCTGCCGTACGTTGCCCGGCCAGTCGTTGTTGATCAGGGCTTCCAGGGCTTCGTCGCTGAAGCCCTGGATCCGCCGACCCATCTCGCGGCAATAGATGCGCAGGAAGTGATAAGCCAGCTTGGGAATATCCTCGCGCCGCTCCCGCAGCGGGGGGATGTAAATGGGCAGAACGCTCAGTCGGTAGAACAGGTCGTCGCGAAACCGGCCCGCCTCGGCCAGGGATTTCAGGTCCTGGTTGGTGGCGGCGATGATGCGGATGTCCGTTCGGCGCGGCAGACTCGCCCCGACCGGCCGGTACTCCCGGGTTTCCATCACCCGCAGCAGCTTGCCCTGAACGTCCAGCGTCAAGTTGGCGACTTCGTCCAGGAACAAGGTCCCGCCGTTGGCCACATCGAAAATGCCGGGCTTATCGTGGGTTGCGCCGGTGAACGCGCCTTTGACATGCCCGAACAGCTCGCTTTCCAGCAGTGACGGCGCAAAGGTGCTGCAATCGGCCACCACGAACTGCCGGTCGGCGCGGTGGCTGTGGGCGTGGATGGCCTTGGCGAACAGCTCCTTGCCGGTGCCGCTTTCACCTTCCAGCAGAATGATGGTCTCGGTGGGGGCGGCCCGGCGGATTTCCTCGAAGATGCGCAGCATTTTCGGGTTTTCGCCGACGATGTTGCTGAAATCAAACTTGGCATACAGCTGTCGGCGCAGGGCCAGGTTTTCCTCGGTCAGCCGCCGGGTCTTGACCGCTTTCTCAACGGTCAGGACGAGCTCTTCGTCCGAGAACGGCTTGGACAGGTAGTCGAAGGCGCCCAGCTTCATGGCTTTCACGGCGTCCGGCACCGAGGAATAGCCGGTCATGACCACCACACTGACCCTGGGACGCTCGCGGTGGATGACTTCGAGGACTTGAAGCCCGTCGATGTCCGGGAGCTTCATGTCCAGCAGGACCAGTTCATAGGGGTTTTTCCCCAGCGATTCGAGGCCGCTGCGGCCGTCGTGCACGGCGTCCACGGCGTATCCCTGGTCGCTCAGGACCAGGCGGCAGCCGGCACAGACGGCGGGTTCGTCGTCGATGATCAGGATGGATGCGGGCGGCGTCATCGTCGGCCCTCGGTCAAGCCGGGTTTCGCGCCGATGGCAGGGCCACGGTGAATTGCGATCCCTGTCCCGGCCGGCTGGAAACCTCCAGTCGTCCCTGGTGGTTTTTAACGATTCCGAAACTGACCGCCAGGCCGAGCCCGGAGCCGTTTTTCTTGGTCGAGAAGAACGGCTCGAAGATCTTGCCCAAATTTTCGGCCGGGATTCCGCAGCCGGTGTCGATGATGTCCACGGCTAGCTCGCGGTGGGCCGGATTCGCGCGGGAGCGGATGGTGATCGTGCCGCCCTCGTCGATGGCCTGGGCGGCGTTGAGCAGCAGGTTCACGAACACCTGCTCCAGCTGGTTGGCGTCGACGCAGCCGTCCGGCAGATCGGGAGTCAGGTCTTTTTCGATTCGGATGTGCCTCAGGCGGAATTCGTTCTCAAGGATGTTGAGGGATTTCTGGAGGATGGTGGTGATGCTGGCCGGGGTCTTGCGGGGCTCCTTGTCGCGGGCGAACTCCAGCAGCTCCTGGATGATGAACTTGCAGCGCTGGGTTTCCCGCATGATGATCCCCAGGCCTTCTTTCAAGGGGCCTTCGTCCGGAACCTTTTTGAAGAGGTTCGAACTGAAAAGCAGGATCCCGGCGAGGGGGTTGTTGATCTCGTGCGCGATCCCGGCCGCCATGCGTCCCAACGCCGAAAGCTTCTCCGTCTGCAGGGCCAGCAAGTCGAACTTGTTCTTCTGGGCTTCGATGAGGCGGTTCTTTTCGATCGCCAGCGCGCACTGGTCCGCCAGGGAAACCAGAAAGTCACGCTCCTCGTCCGAGACCGGCCGTGCTTCAGCAAAGTAAATTCGCAGGATGCCGGCGATGTGATTGCGGAAACTCAGAGAGGTGTCCAACACCATCCGGATCCCCTCGCTGGCAACCTCCTGGGGGTAGTGGATGCGCGGGTCGTGATGGATATCCTCGATCACGATCACCCGGCTTTGTCGATACAGGTCCGTGATCAGGTTCTTCTGGCTGACGGGTCCTTTGGCCAGGTAGGCGTCACTGAGGTTGTAGGCGGCGCTCAGCTCCAGCTCGTTCGTGTCCAGGTTGAGGATGCGCAGGATGGCGCCCTTGGCGCCCAGCGCCTCGGTGGCCTTGCAGACCGCCAGGTCCAAGACCTCCTTGAGATCGGTGCTGGAGTGCACCGCCTTGCTGATTTCGCGGAAAGTATTGTAAAAGACTTCGAGGTTGCTGGCGTTCGGCTTCATGTTCCAGGCTCCTCGGGGAAAAAGGTCAGAGCCGGGTGGCCGCAGGCCGCGGCAAACCGCCGGCTGATAGGATTTGTCTGGGAAGGATACTCGCCGGCTGGCCGTCTGCTTCAAAGCCTACGCCTCCGGCCGATGGGATGTCAAGGAGAATCGATTGGCCGAAACCGCTGAATGGGGTATTGCCCGGCGTTCCATCATCGAATAAGAGTAAAGAAACGGCCGCCCAATTTCTGGATGCGCCGGATGGCTTCATAGCAGGAGGCGAAATGAAAACCATACAACTTGGGGCGACCGCCCTGGAGATTTCCGAGATCGGCTTTGGGGGGATTCCGATCATCCCGCTGCCGCGCGACGAAGCGGTTTCTGTGGTCAGACACTGCATCGATCGGGGGATTACCTTTTTTGATACGGCCAACATGTACACCACGAGCGAAGAGAAGCTCGGGATCGCTCTGAAGTCGGATCGCAGCAACGTCGTCATCGCCACCAAGACCGCCCAGAGGGATGCCCGGGGGGCTGCCGATCACCTGGAGCTGTCGTTGAGGCAGCTTCAAACCGACTGGATTGACCTCTACCAGCTTCACA
Organism: Desulfobacterales bacterium; assembly: GCA_025454115.1. Lineage (GTDB taxonomy): Bacteria > Desulfobacterota > Desulfobacteria > Desulfobacterales > SpSt-501 > SpSt-501. The sequence continues at coordinate 3,604 of JALOPB010000043.1, forward strand.
ACGTATCCAATGAGGATGCGCTCAAGCAGGTGCTGGCACCCCGGGGCGCGTACGAGGCCGTTGCCAGGGCCCGCGATGCCGGTAAAATCCGTTGTATCGGCATTTCGTCCCACAGCATTTCGACGGCCATCGAGGCTCTGAAAACGGGCTTGTTTCAGACTCTCCAATTTCCGTTCAATTTCATCGAAAGCGACCCGCTTCAGGCGCTTTTTCCCCTGGCAACCCGCCACCAGGTGGGCATCATCGGCATGAAACCCCTTGGCGGAGGCCTCCTGGAACGAGCCGACCTGTGCTTCAAATTTTTGCAGCAGCATCCCTATGTGGTGCCGATCCCCGGTATTCGATCAAGCCAAGAAATCGACGAAATCATCGAGCTGTACCAGAATCCTAAGCCCCTATCGGAGGCCGATTTAAAAGCGATCGAGACGATTCGTTCCGACGTGGGTGAAAAATTCTGCCATCGTTGCGAGTATTGCATGCCGTGCGCACAGGGCGTCCAGATTTCATCGGTGCTCATGTTGCGACCGGCTGCCAAGCGTCTGTCGTGCGAAAATGTCAAGGGCTGGCTCGGGGCGGCCATGGAAACCGTTGAGAAATGCATCGAATGCGGTGAATGCGAGCAAAAATGTCCGTATCACCTGCCGATCGCCGATTTGCTGAAGGAGAACCTGGCGCTTTATCATCAGTATTCGCGCTCATAGTTCGATCGTGCGCGTGTCAGCGGCCGGCGGTCGGTGCGTCGCTTTGAATCGCGTCCAGGGCTCCTCACACCGAAAGATAGCGTGACTGCACTTCCTCGTTCGACAGCAGATCCGCGCGGGTGCCCGTGTAGCGGATGATCCCCTTGTCGATGACATAGCCGCGATCGGCGATCGAAAGCGCGAAACGGGCGTTTTGCTCGGCGAGCAGAATCGGCATGTCCGATTTCAGCCCGGCGATCACTCGGGCCAGCTCCTCAACGATCACCGGCGCAAGCCCCTCGCACGGTTCATCCAGCAGGAGCACGAGCGGATTGCCCGCCAGAGCGCGGGCGATGGCGAGCATCTGCTGCTCGCCGCCGGAAAGATTGCCGCCTTTTCGGGATTTCAGGCGCGCCAGCAGCGGGAACGTCCGGTAGATGCGGTCGGGATCCCATGATGTTCGGCCGGCACGGGGCGGCAGCATCGCGACTTCCAAATTTTCGTCGACGGTGAGGCCGGGGAAAATGCGGCGGTCTTCGGGCACGAAGGCCATCCCCTTCCGGGTCTTCTCGTAAACCGCCAGATGGGTGACGTCCTTGCCCCTGAACGAAATCCGGCCGGCTTTGGGCGGGCTGACGCCCATGATCCCGCGCAGGGTGGTGGATTTGCCCGCGCCGTTACGGCCGAGCAGGCAGACGATCTCACCGGAATGCACTTCGAGGGAGACCCCCTGGAGGACATGGCTGTCGCCGTAATAGACATGGATGTCAGAGACCTGCAGCATCAAGACTGCCCCCCAGGTACGCCCGTTTTACTTCCGGGTTAGCCCGGATTTCATCTGGAGTGCCATCGGCCAACAGGCTCCCCTGATTCAGCACAAAGATTCTTTCAGCGACTGAAAAAACCACTTTCATGTCATGCTCGGTGATGAAAAACGTCGTCTCGGAACGCTCGGATAGCTCCTTGACCAGCCGGATCATGCGATCGGTTTCCTCGGGGTTCATGCCGGCTGTCGGCTCGTCGAGCAAAACCAGCCGGGGCCGGCGCGCCAGCACGATGGCGATTTCGATCAGCCGTTTATCCCCGTAGGCCAGCGTTGAGACCACCCGGTGAGATTGCCCGGTCAGACCCACCCTCGACAGGATCTGCTCGGCCTCCTCGGCCATGTCCCGGCGCTTGGCGATCGACCCCAGGCAGGCGAAGCTCTTGCCGTGCTGGACCACGAGCGGGACCAGCACGTTTTCGAGAACCGTGAGCGCCGGAAATATGTTGGTGATCTGAAACGATCGCAGCAATCCCATTTCCACCCGGCGGTGGGCCGGGGCTTGGGTGATGTCTTGTCCTTCAAAAAAGACCCGGCCGCCGGTCGGGCGGTAGCGACCGGAAACCACGTTGTAAAATGTCGTTTTCCCGGCGCCGTTCGGCCCGATGAGGGCGCATAGCCGCCCGGCCCGAATCTCAAGCGATACCTGGCGGAGTGCCTGAAACTTCCCGAAGCTCCGACTGACCTCTTTCACCTCAAGCAGGATCGGTTCCGTCATGCGGGCGGCCCTTTCCGTCTGCGGGTGAGGCGGTCGAGCAGACTGCCCAAGACCCCTTTGGGGAAAGCCAGCACCAGCATGACCAAGATCGCCCCGAGAAAGATCATCCAGTTGGTGGTGTAAGCCGTAATGACGTGCTCCAATACGAAGAAAATGGCAGCGCCTGCGGCCGGCCCGAGGAACACGCCGGAGCCGCCCAGAATGGTCATGAGCACGGCTTTTCCCGAGAAAGACCAGTGCAGCATCTCCGGGGAGGCGATCCGGTTGAAAAAGGCGAAGAGCGCACCGGCCAGTCCGGCCAGGGTCCCCGCCAGAATGAACGCAAACAGGCGCACCGTGCGGACGTTGGCACCGACAAAGGAAACCCGCAGGCTGTTTTCACGAGTCCCGCGCAGCAGCAGGCCGAAGGGCGAGCCGACCACGCGCCAAAGCAGAAGGGCCCCGAGCGCGGCGATCAACAGCACCAGAAAATAAAAGCTGACGGGATGGAACAGGCTGATGTCATGGCCGAACAGGTTGAGCCCGGGCAGCGTGAAGTTGCCGAGACCGTCGCTTCCGCCGGTCACCGAGCGCCAGTTATGGGCGATGGTGAAGAGCATCATCCCGAAGCCCAGGGTCAGGATCGCGAAATAGATCTCATCGAGCCGCACGCACAACCAGCCGATCGCGGCGGCCAGCACGGCCGAGCCGATGACGGCCGCCGCCAGCGCGGCCCACAGCGAACCGGGACCATGGATGAGGGTCAGCACGGCAAAGTAGGCGCCGGCGCCGAAGAAGCCGGCTTGGCCGAAGGACAACAGGCCCGTGTAGCCGAAGAGCAGATTGAAGCTCAAGGCAAACAGGCTCATGGTCAGGATTTCCGTCAGGACGATGACCCCGTAGATGGAAAGGAAAAACGGCGCGGCGATCAGCGCCGGCAATATCAGGAGGACCGGAACGACGTCTCCTCGGGAACGAAACCTCATGTCAGGCCTCCGCTCCGAAGAGGCCGCGGGGGCGGGTCAGCAGGACCACGGCCAGCAGGATGTAAGGCAGCGCCATCTGCACATCCGGCAGAAGCGTCGTACCGAAGGAATTGAGCATCCCGAGAATGAGGGCTCCGACAAACGCGCCGGGAAAGCTGCCCATGCCGCCGATCACCACCACGATAAAGCTTTCGATGATGATCCGCTCTCCCATGGCGGGTCCGACGCTCTGGTGCGGGGCCGCCAATGCACCGCCCATGGCGGCCAGCCAGGCGCCGAACCCGAAGACCGCGGTGAACATCGCCGGCACCCGGACACCCACGATCTCGGCCATCTGCCGGTCCATGGCGGCCGCGCGCAGGACCTTGCCCCAGCGGGTGAACGCAAAGAAGGCCCACAGCATGATGCCCACCAGCGGGCCGAGCACGACCAGAAACAGACGGTAAACCGGATAGCTCTGCGAGAAAAAGGGGATCACTCCGGAGAGGACCGGCGGCGGATCGATCACATGATACGCCGCTCCCCAGATGAGCCGCACGCCGTCGTCGAGAAACAGCATGACGCCGAAGGTGAGCAGGAGCTGAAAGCTCACGTCTCGGCCGTACAAGGGGCGCAGCAGAAAGCGCTCTATCAGGATCGACAACCCGGCGACGATGGGAGGCCCCAGCAGCAGCCCGACCCAGAAGGATCCCACCCAGCGCACGAACTGCATACTGAGATAGGCCCCCAGCATGAACAGCGATCCGTGCGCAAAATTCAGAACCCCCATCACGCCGAAGATGGTGGTCAGCCCCATGGAAATCAGGAACAGCAGCATCCCCCAGGACAGACCGTTCAAGATGTTAGCCAGCAAACCTTCCACGCGATTCTCCAAAACGATATCCGGCGCACTGCCCGTCGGAGGCCCGTCGCAGCGGGCACTCCGCGGGCATTTCCCATCTGCTGCGGGAAAAATCGAACCGGTGCGCCGGCGAGGCCGGACTCGGGTCTTCTACTTGAGTTTGCAGCCGGTTTCTTCCACCGGCGGGGTGATGGCCTTGCCCGCGAATGCCCGGATCGGCTTGAGGATGCGGATGGGCAGCTGGGCGTCGGCAGCGGTCTTGCCCCACACGCCGTCGGTCACGGCCTGATGGTCTTCGGGCCGGATGGTGATTTGTCCGACCGGAAGCTCGATCGACAAGCCCTCCAGGGCATCGACGATTTTTTCCTTGTCCACGGTCTTGGCCTTGGCGGCCGCGGCAGCGTAGGTTTTGACTGCCCCGTAGGCCCCGTGCGCGTTGTAGGAGGGGTAGACATTGAACCGCTTGAGGTAGGCGTCGACGAAGGCCTTGTTAATCGCCGTGTCCGTGGCCTGGAACCAATAGCGCGTGCCGACCCAGATCCCCTCGGGCATCTTTTCTTTCAGCGCGTAGAGCACCTCGGTGGCGGCGCCCAGCGTCATCAGAATTTCGCGCTTACCGTCAAAGAAGCCCATGTCCGCGGCCTGGCGCACGAAGTCGATCAGGTTGCCGCCCCACAGGGAGATCAGCACCCCGTCGGCCTTCGAGTTCATGACCTTGGTGACGTAGGCGGAGAAATCGGTGGTGGCGGACGGCGAAAACGCAACGTCCGCTGCGGGCAGGAATACGGCATCGGGTTTCTTTTTCGACAGGTACTTCTGGAAGTACTCCCAGGATTGGTGCCCGAAAGAATAATCCGGCCCGGCGGTGGTCCAGGTCTTGGCTTTCAGGTCAGCGGCGATCGTCGAGGCCATGGCGATGTTCTGGTTGATGTTGAGCGAGATGCGAAATGTGTAGCGGTTGCAGCTGGTGCCGGTCACGTCGGGGACCGCGGCATGGGTAATGATCAGCGGCGTCTTCAGCTCCTTCATCACGGGCGCGACGGCGGAGGCGACCCCGCTCGAATCAATGCCCATGACGATGTCGACCCCGTTTTCGTACACCAATTTGCGGATCACCCGAATACCCACGTCCGGCTTGCCGGCATCGTCCTCGAACAGCGCTTCCACTTTGCGGCCGTTGATACCGCCGGCCTGGTTGATCTCATCGATGGCCAGCTCCGCCCCCTGCTTGGCGAACTGCCCGTAGGTGGCGAAGGGGCCGGACATGATGTAGGCGAAGCCGATCTTAACCGGCTTGTCGGCCGCGGTCCCCGATCCGGCGATCCCCAACCCGAATCCGACTGCCAATAGAATTGCAAGCCACTTTTTTCCCATAACGCCCTCCTTAGTGTAATGACCCATCGATTATTTTTTTACTGCCATGGCCGCTTCCATGAACGCTTCGGCGAAGGTGGGGTGCCCGTGGACGGTGCCGGCCAAATCCTCCAGGCTGGCCCCGAATTCGATGGCGAGCACGGCTTCGGCGATCATCTCCGCCGCCCGGGCGCCGATGATGTGGGCGCCGAGAAGCCGGTCCGTCTTGCGGTGCGCGATCAACTTGACGAGGCCCTCGGTGTCTCCGAAGCACTTGGCGCGGCCGTTGCCGGTGAAAGGATAGACGCCGGTGGCGTATGGAATTCCGCGCTCCTTGACTTGCTCCTCGGTGAGTCCCACGCTCGCCACCTCCGGAGCGGTGTAGACGATGGCCGGAATGGCGTCGTAGTTCACTTCGCCAAATTTGCCGGCGATGGTCTGAGCCGCCGCCATGCCTTCGGCCGAAGCCTTGTGAGCGAGCATCGGGCCGGGCACCAGGTCTCCGATGGCGTAGATCGTCGGGACGTTCGTGCGCAGGGCGGCGTCCACCTGGATGAAGCCAGTCTTGGGGTCGGGTGAAAGTCCGGCCGACTCAAGGCCCAGCTCGCGGGTCAGCGGCCGGCGGCCGACACATACCAGCAGCCGATCGAACTCGAGCGTCTCTGCCTTGCCTTCGGCTTCGATCGGCACGCTGACCTTGCCGCCTTCAACCTTCGCTGAGACCACACGGGTTTCCAGGCGGAAAGTGAACCCCTGCTTCTTCAGTACGCGCAGCAGCCGGCGGCTCACCTGGCCGTCCATGGCGGCGACGATGTCGGGCAGCATTTCGATCACGGTGACCCGGGCGCCCAACCGCTGCCACACCGAGCCGAGTTCGATGCCGATGTAGCCTCCGCCGATGATTCCGAGATTCTGCGGGACGCTGTCGAACTGCAGGGCTTCGGTCGAGCTGACGATCATCTTCCCGTCGAAGGGGATGCCGGGAAGCGCCGCCGGCTCGCTGCCCGTGGCGAGGATGATGTTTTTGGCAACGAGGGTGCGGGGCGGGTCGCTGGAAACCTCAACCCGGTCGCGGCCGGCCAGCTTCGCCGTGCCGTGAATGATCTCCACCCGGTGAGTTTCCAGCAGCTTGCGCACATTGTCGGTCAGCTCACGCACCACCCGATCCTTGCGGGCCATCAGTTGGGCGATGTCGATGCCGGCCTCGCCGATGCGGATGCCGTGCTCGGCGAACTGGGTTTTGGCCAGATGAAAGTATTCGCTGGAGTCCAGCAGGGCTTTGCTCGGGATGCAGCCCACGTTGAGGCACACCCCGCCCAGCCGGGGCCATTTCTCGACACAGGCCGCTTTCAGCCCAAGCTGGGCCGCGCGAACCGCCGCCGTGTAGCCACCGGGTCCGCCGCCGATCACCACCAGATCGTATGCGCTTGCCGCTGCCATCGTTTAAATCTCCATCATGATGCGTTCAGGATTCTCGATGCATTCCTTGATATGTTTGAGAAAGGTCACTGCCTCGCGGCCGTCCACGATGCGGTGGTCGTAGCTGAGGGCCACGTACATCATCGGTCGGATGACCACCTGATTGTTGATCGCTACCGGCCGCGGATCCACCCGGTGCATGCCCAGGATCCCGCTTTGGGGGGTGTTCAGGATGGGGGTGCTGAGCAGCGAGCCGAACACCCCGCCGTTGGTGATCGTGAAGGTGCCGCCCTCCAGGTCGTTCAGCCCCAGGCGGTTTTGGTTGATTCGCGCTACGAAATCGACGATCGTTTTCTCAAGCTCGGCGAAGCTCAGCTGGTCGGCGTGGCGGATGACCGGCACGACCAGTCCGCGCTCGGAGCCCACGGCCACGCCGATATGGTAGTAGTGGTGATAGATGATGTCGCTGCCGTCGATATAGGCGTTGATTTCGGGGGTGGCCCTCAAGGCTTCGACGCTGGCCTTGATGAAGAAGGACATGAAGCCGAGCGACACCCCGTATTTTTTCTGAAAGGATTCCTTGTAGCGTTTGCGCAACTCGATCACCGCGCTCATGTCGATATCGTTGAAGGTCGTGAGCATGGCCGTGTTCTGGCGGGCCTTGAGCAGCCGTTCGGCGATGCGCCGGCGGATGGGGGTCATGGGCTTGCGCGAGATCTCTTCCTTGACGGTTTCGCAGGGCGGGCAGACGGCCGGTGCCGCCGGAGCCGGCTCCGCGGCGGGTGCAGTGCTTTTCTCCGACTGCTCGATGTAGAGCAAAACGTCGCCCTTGGTGAGACGTCCGCCCGGACCCGTGCCGCGGATCCGGCTTGCATCCAGGCGGTGTTCACCCACCAGCCGCCTTACCGATGGCGGCAATCCCTCCGGGACGGTACGGGCTTCTTCCGCTGCGGCCGGCGCAGAGGCTGCCACCGGTGGCTTCTCCAGCACCGTCGGTTGGGGCACCGGAGCTTGTTGTCGGGGCCGTCCCGTTTCAACGGCGCCAGTCGCTGAAATGGTGCCGACGACCGCCCCGATTTTGACCGTGGCTCCGGCCGGAACGGTGATGCTCAGACTGCCGGAAGCTTCCGCCGTGACTTCGAGCGTCACCTTGTCGGTCTCCAGGACGAAGAGCGGTTCGTCCTTGCGGACGGCGTCGCCGTCCTTTTTAAACCATTGCGCCAACAGGGCCTCGGTGATGGATTCCCCCACGCTGGGGACCTTGATTTCAATGATGGCCATAGCTGCTCCTTCTGCTTCAGCCTTTCGGGCCGATGGCGCGGTCGAGGATTTCAGCCTGCTCGCGGCGAAAGACATGCGGAAAACCCGTTGCCGGGGTCGGCGACTCCTTGCGCCCGATGTAGGTCAAGGGGGTGCCGACGACGGCCTCCAGCCGATGCCGGATGAAGCGCCAGGCGCCCATGTTCTCCGGCTCCTCCTGAACCCAGAAAAATTGCTGCGCCTGTTTGAAGCGCTTGATCACCATCCTGAGCTGGCTTTGCGGGAACGGGTAGAGCAGCTCCAGACGCACGATGGCCACCTCCGGGCGCTTCAGTTCGCGGCGGCGCTGGAGCAGATCGTAAAAAATCTTGCCGCTGCAAAACAGCACCGTGGCGGCGCCGCCGTCGGCTTCGGGATCCTCCAGGACGCCGCGAAAGGTTCCCTGGGTTAGCTGGTCCAGGTTCGAAACCGCCAGAGGATGGCGCAGCAGGCTCTTGGGCGTCATGATGACCAGCGGCTTGCGGTACGCGGCCTTGACCTGGCGACGCAGCAGGTGAAAGTACTGAGCCGGTGCAGTCAGGTTGCACACTTGCAGGTTCTCACCGGCGCAGAGCTGCAGGAAGCGCTCCAGCCGGGCGCTCGAGTGCTCGGGTCCGAGGCCCTCCAGTCCGTGCGGCAGCAGGAGCGTAACCCCGCTCAGTCGCTGCCACTTGGCCTCACCGCTGGCGATGAAAAGGTCGATGACGCCCTGGGCGTTATTGGCGAAATCCCCGAACTGGGCCTCCCACAGGACCAGGCCCTCGGGCCGGGCCAGGGAGTAGCCGTACTCGAACCCGAGGACTCCGGCCTCGGACAGCGGGCTGTCGTAGACCGAAAAGACCGCCTGGTCCTGCGCCAGCGCATTCAGCGGCACGTGGCCTCTGCCGGTCTTCATGTCGACGAGCACACTGTGCCGCTGGCTGAACGTGCCGCGGCCGCTGTCCTGGCCGCTCAGGCGCACGGGGTGGCCCTCGGCCAGCAGACTTGCAAAGGCCAGCGCCTCGGCATTGGCCCAATCGATGCCTTCCCCGGTTTCGACCGTCTCCAGACGCTTCGCCAACAGCTTGCCGAGCTTGGGGTTGCAGTTGAACCCATCGGGAAGCGAGTTGAGGCCGCGGGCCAGCGCCACCAGCCGGTCGCGGGACAGGCCGGTCTCCAGCGTGACGGGCGAATAGACCCCGCTGAAATCGCGCCAGCTCTCGTAGAACGTATGCTCCGGAAAAACGCACACGCTGCCGTGGATGGCGTCGTAATCGGCGTTCAGCCGGTCGCGTCGGTCTGCGGCCAGGGCTTCGATCCCATCCGCTGTCACCGCCTTTTCGTCAAGAAGCTTTTCGGCATAGACCCGGTCGAGGGGCGGGCGCTGGCGGATGCGTTCGTACATGAGCGGCTGGGTGAAATAGGGCTCGTCGCCCTCGTTATGTCCGAAGCGGCGGAAGCAGACCAGGTCGACGACCACGTCCTTGCCGAATTCCCAGCGGTACTCGGCGGCCAGACGCATGACGTGCACCACGGCTTCCGGGTTTTCGCCGTGCACATGGAACACCGGCACCATCAGCATCTTGGCCATGTCGGTCGAGTAGCGCGAGGAGCGCGCGTTTTCGGGAAGAGTGGTGTAGCCGATCTGGTTGTTGATGATGATGTGGATCGTGCCGCCGGTGGTGTAGCCGTCGAGCTGCGACATGTTCAAGGTTTCGGCCACCACCCCCTGACCGGCAAAGGCCGCGTCGCCATGAATCATCAGCGCCAGAACGCTTTTTCTCTCATTCTTCGGAAGCAAATCCTGACGGCCGCGGGCAAACCCCTCGACCACGGGATTGACGGCCTCCAGGTGGCTGGGGTTGTTCATTAGAAACATCCGCAGGGCCTGTCCGTCCCGGGTATTAATATCACCGAGGTAGCCGTTGTGGTATTTCACGTCGCCGGCGCCGACGAGCGCTTCCGGATCATAGCAGTTCTCGAACTCGCTGAAGACATCGACGAAGGGCTTGCCGAGGATACCGGTTTGGACATTCAGGCGGCCACGGTGGGCCATGCCGAGGATGATTTCGCGGCCGCCCAGTCCGGCCGCCCGCTCGATCAGGAAGTCCAGTCCGGGGATGAGAGCATCCCCGCCCTCCAGCGAAAAGCGCGTTACGCCTCGATACTTGGTGTTCAAAAACTGCTCGAACACGCTGCTGTGAACAAGCTTTTCCAGAATACGCTGCTTGTCCTCCGTCTTCAGCCGCGGGGCGTTGCGGAGCGGCTCCATGCGGTCGATCAGCCAGCGCCGTTCGGCGGGGTCCTGCAGGTGCATGAATTCGACGCCGATGGAGCGGCTGTAAGTCTCGCGGAACCCGGCCAGCATTTCCCGCAGCGGCGCTCTTACGTTGGGGGGGCCGTCGGGGACGATGAAAGATTTATCCAGGTCCGCAGCGGTCAGACCGACGGATTCCAGGCTGAGCAGCGGATGCTCGATGGGGCAGGCTTCCAGGGGGTCGAGGCAGGCGAGCAGGTGACCGATTTCGCGGAAGCGGTAAACCAGGGCATGGACCCGTGCCTGCCGCAGAGCTTGGTCCATGTCTCCGGATTCGAGTCCACCCCATCGGCCGGAGAACCCCAGCTCGAACCCTTCGAAAAAAAAGCGCCAGTCCGGCGC
>JALOPB010000299.1 GCA_025454115.1 Desulfobacterales bacterium
GGCAGCGCTGCGGCCCTGAACTCTTTTCATCAAGAGCACCAGGCGCCGGGTGCGGGCGGCGAATACGCCGAAGGCGCCCATGATGGCGACAGCCGTTAGAATGGACTTGACCGTGAGATAGGTTGTCATTCCGGTTGACGTCGCTTCCGAAGTACATCGGTCAGAGCACGCACCACCTCGAACAGATCCCCCAGGAGGCCGTAGTTCGACTTGCCGAAGATCGGCGCGTCCTTGTCGGTGTTGATCGCCACGATGACCTTGGAGGTCTTCATACCGGCGAAATGCTGGACCGCTCCGGATACCCCGCAGGCGATGTACAGTTTCGGGCTGACGGTCTTGCCGGTCTGGCCGACCTGCATGCTGTGGGGGGCATAGCCCGCATCCACGGCCGCGCGAGACGCGCCGACGGCGGCGCCCAACTCCGCGGCGCAGTCCCGCAGCACCTGGAAGTTGTCGGGGGAGCCGATGGCCCGGCCGCCGGTGATGATGATATTGGCTTCCGTCAGGTCCGCTGCGCCGCTGCCGCTGTTTTTGACCGCCTTCACGCAGATCCGGGCGGAGTCCGTTAACGGGGCCTGGAAGGTTTCCAGCGTCGCTGCGGCCGGCGCCGGAACGGGCTCCACGCAGTTGGGACGCAGGCTGCAGACCCAGGGGCGCCCCGTTAGACGCAGCGTCGCCGTGGTGCGACCGGCAAAATGGGACTTGGTCACCGTACCGTCATCCGGGTTGATGTCCAGACAGTCCTGGACCAGAGGCGCGTCCAGGATGGCGGCGACCCGTGCCAGCAAGTCCCGGCCCCTGGGACTGGCCGATCCAAGCAGCCCGACCAACTCGAAATGCCGGACCGCCGCCGCCAGGGCCGCCGCCTGCAGCTCTGGCCGCACAGCGAAGTCCGGTGTCGGCACGGTGACGGCGACGACCTTCTGGACGCCGTAAGTCTCTATGACATCCTTGGCTGCGGCGGAATCGCCGTTGATAATAAAGGCGAAGACATTCGCACCGGGTTTCCGGCGGGCCGCGGTGATGACGCCGAAATTCGTTTCCTTGATGCCCTCGGATCCGCTTTCGATCAGAACTCCGATGTTGGCCATGCGTTATTGCTCCTGCCGCCATAAAACCGCGGGCCGGGACCGGCGCGCGGCAACGTTTCGGTTATAGGACGCCGTCCTGCTCCAGCAGGCTGACGAGCCGTTCGACCTTTTCCCGGACCGACCCGTCCAGCATCCGGGCCTGCCCTCGCTCAGGGGTTGCGACCAGCTGGACGATTTCCGTGAAGCCCTCATCGCCGCTCAAACCGAGTTCGGCCAAGGGGACCACCTTGATTTCCTTTTTCTTGGCCTGCATGATCTCCGGCAGCTTGGGATAGTGCGGCTCATTGAGCCCGCGCGTTGCGCCGATGACGCACGGCAGCTCGACCTCCAGCACCTCGCGGCCGCCGCCTTCCACCTCCCGCTCGACGAGGGCGCGACGCCCCTCGACCGTGAGCTTCACGACGTCGCTGACCACCGGCATTCCCAAGGCCTGAGCCAGGCGGTAGGGGGTCTGCATGCCTTCGCTGTCGACGGACTGTTTTCCGGTCAGGATCAGGTCGGGAACGCCGTCGCGCTCGATGGCATTCTTCATCGCCAGACTGGTCGTGCGGCTGTCCAGAAACTGGGCGTCGGTCTTGACCAGAATCCCGCGTTGCGGACCCAGGGCCAGGGCCGCGCGCATGGATGCGACCGCCGCCTCCTTGCCGACGGTGACGACGATCACCTCGCCGCCCCCGTTCTTCCGGGACAACCGCACCGCCTCCTCCACCGCGTATTCATCGTAGGGGTTGACGATGAACTTGCAGGTTTCCGCGAAACCGGTGCCGTCGACCACGCTGATCCGCGCGGCGGTATCCGGGACGTGTTTCACACACACATAAATGCGCATTTAGGAGTTCCTTCTTGGATGGTTTAAGGACGAACGTAGTGAGTTTTCACGCCTGAGTCAAAATACAAATTTTCATTCTATATAACCTCAGGTTATGCTATGTCCTAGCGCCATCACCCGATAAAACCCAGACAATGAATCTCAACCAGCTGAAAATCTTCTTTCTCGTCATCCGGCGCGGTAGCCTGACGGCCGCCGCCGCTGAGCTCAACATCACCCAACCGGCCGTCACCAAGGCAATCCAGCGCCTCCAGGAGTATTACGACGTGCGGTTGGTCGAACGTGCCGGCAAGAAATGGATGTTGACGGCGGCCGGCCGGGCGCTTTATCAGATTGCCGGCCGCATCTTCCAGCTGGAGCGCCAGGCCGAGGACTGCATCCGCGGGTTCCGGGAGCAGGGCGAACGGCGTCTGCGGATCCATGCCAGCGAGACCTTCGGCGGCTACTACCTGCCGGAATTGATCAACCGCTACCAGCGCCGGCACCCGGGCGTTACGGTATCCGTGGACATCCTGCCGAACGAACGGGTCGTGGAAAACACGGCCGCGCTGGACAACGATATCGGTTTCATCTCCGACCCCATCCGGCATCGGGGCCTGACGGTGCGCGAGGTGCTGCGCGAACGGCTCGTTCTGATCGCTGCACCCGGACACCCCCTGGCGCATCGCCGGACCATCCGGCCGAAGGACCTCGATGGGCAGCCCATCATCATGCACGAGCCCGGATCGGCGCTGCAGAAAGCCATGGATAACCTGCTCGGCCGCCGGCGGCCCAATCTGTCGCACTACCTGGAGTTTTCCAACAACGAGGCGATCAAGCGCGCCGTTTCAGCCGGGACCGGTATCGCCCTGATCTCCGAAAAGGTGGTTGCCGAAGAAATTCGACAGGGTAAACTATCGGTCCTGAGCCTGTCGCACCCGCCAATGGTGCGCTCGTTCTACATGCTTCACCACCGCAGCAAATCGATGACCCGACCGATGAAAAACCTGATGGAGATGGTGGCCGCCTGGGCCGTGGGAGGATGATACCGAATGAACCTCAACCAGTTGAAGATTTTCTACTTTGCCGTCAAGTCCGGCAACTTAAGCGCAGCCGCTGAAGAACTTTTCATCACCCAGCCGGCGGTCACCAAGGGCATTCAGCGGCTCCAGGAGTTCTACGAACTGAAGTTCATCGACTACGTGGGCAAGAAGCTGGTCCTGACCGACGCCGGCGAGGTGCTGTTCAAAATCGCTGAAAAGATCTTCGACATGGAGACCCACGCCGAAGAGAGCATTCGCGATTTCCAGCAGCGCAAGCGCGGCCATATCCGCATTCTGTCCAGCGAGAGCTTCGGGGACTACTATCTGCCGGAGGTGATCATTCCCTTCTGCAAGGCCTTTCCGCTGGTGCGGGTGTCCATGAACATCCTGCCGACGGAGCTGGTCGTTGAAAAGACCGCCAGCCTGAAATGCGACGTCGGCTTCATCTCCTACCCGGTGGAGCATGAGAAACTGGTGGTCCGGGAAATTCTGGAGGATGAACTGATCATCATCACCCCTCGCCGCCACCCCCTGGCCGGCCGGCACATGCTTCGCGCGCACGATCTCGAAGGCCAATCCCTGATCATGCATGAAGAGCAATCCGCCCCCCGCCGGGCCATCGACGACTTCGTTCAGCGCCACGGTATTTCGGTCCGGATCCCCATGGAGCTGTCCAGCAACCGGGCCATCAAGCGCGCTGTCGAGCACGGCATCGGCATCGCCCTGATCTCGCGCAAAGTCGCCAAGGAGGAAATCGAGCAGAATCGGCTCGTGGCGCTGTCCCTCGGGGATCCCGCCATGAAGCGCCAATTCTTCCTCGTGCATCACCGCGACAAGTACATCTCCGAATCCCTGCAGCGGCTGATGGACATGGTTTTCAAGTGGGCCTCCGAGATCCACTGACCAACAGCGCATCAGGCCGTGATCCGGCGTTGCGCGGCTCTTGGAAATGCTCACATATCCTGGTGATATGCTGCGCGTTCCAAATCGCCGCGCGCCTGGGCTGACAGCCTGAGGCGCCGTTGGTCAACGCAGCTGGAACCAGGTGCGCTGCAGGGCCAGAATGGTCAGGGCATCGGTGATCTCACCGGCGAGGATCATGTCCATCAGCCGATCGAGCGGATAGATCTGGGTGCGGATGATTTCGTCCGGATCGAGCCGCGGCCGCGTCAACTTCAGTCCGCAGGCGATGAACAGATGGATGACCTCGTCGGAGTAGGCCGGCAGGATATGGGTCCGGCCGAGGTCGATGAACTCGGCGGCCGTATAACCGGTTTCCCCCGGACGCAGGGACGGTACTGATGTTCCATGACGACGTTGCGGTCATCTAGCAGCGGCACGATCCCGACCGAGCCGGGATGGCAGACCATGGCCATGTCGGTCCGGCGGCCGTTCGGCAGCGTCAGGTTTTCGGTCACGAATGAGAAATGACGGCCCCGGAAAATTTCCGTACGCCGGTGAATCCGGGCGTTGCCGGTCCGCTCGGCGTCAGGGTTCATGTGAGATAACTCCATAGAGCACATCGGAAGGCCGCCATCCGTTCACTTTTTGCCCAGAATCTGGAACTGCTGAGCGATGAAATCCACGGTCGTGAGAGTGGCTCTCGAAAACTCAGCGGCGGTTGCCAGCAGGGCGGCCTGCTTGTTGAAATCCTCGCTCGGCATGCCGTCCGGTTCATACGCCTGGACAAAGTATGGCAACCTAAGCAGTTTATCGAGAAACGACTTGGGTGCATCCTCGTGGATGGCCTGCGGGTTGAAGGGCTTCAATTGGTCTTCGGCCCTCATCAGCTTTTCGATATAGCTCGGGGGGCATGCGTAAACCACGTTGCTGCCGGCCGTCTTCTCGACATGCCAACTCGCCTGGCTCCCGTCCGGCATGGGAGGGCCCATACGCATGCTGCAGATGAGCATCTTGCTGGGGTGCTTTCTTTCCTGCAGCAAACGATACGCGCGTTTGAAAATGAGAAGTTCGGCCCAACGAATTTCGGCTTCGCTTAAATCGATTCCGCGGGCTTCGGCTTGACTCTTCAGGTGCCCGAGGTGCCCATAGCGGGCGGTCATATGGGTGATGACGGAGCGCCAGCGCGATAAATCGATGTTATTCCGTTTGGCTCTTTCAAGGCCTTTTTCGACGGCGTCCATGCAGGCCATGAATTGGGGGATGGTGAAAGATAGCGTGTTGTTGGTGCCTATCCCTCGCGCGGTGAGCTCCTCTATGACCTGGTACCCTTCACGGGTGCCGGGGACTTTTACCATGACATTCGGTGCAATCGGAGCGATATCAAGCGCCTGCTGGAGCATACAGGGGCAGAAACAGCTTGGCGCCGAGCTCGACCACCTTCCGGTACGTCATCCAGAAAATCTGTTCGACATTTTGGTGGGGATGTTGGCGGATCAACTTCTGGACAAAATCCGCCCAGAACTGCGGGTCGTCTTTGATGGCGCCAAAGCTCAAAGGCGGATTGGTGGTAACCCCCCGGAAGAAGGTGCGCTCCGGATGTTGAGAGTCGAAAAGACGATTCA
>JALOPB010000044.1 GCA_025454115.1 Desulfobacterales bacterium
CAGCACCGAGCGCCCGGACATTTGCAAGCGCGGCTGCTGCGCCGCGCTGCCGCCATTTTCGCTTTGGTAGCGAAGAACTTCGATGGGCCCGAAGGCCGGGGCGGAAACCCCCCATGAAACGTGATCATGCACGAAGGTATGCTCACCCGGGCCGAAAATGTAGAGCCGCAGCGAAAACATGCGGCCCGTATCGCGGTAAAGGACCAATTCGTTATCAAACAGGGTCTCCTGGCGCAGGTTGGGGCAAGGATGGCCGCTGAGGACCCCCTTCAGCATGCCCTCGAAGAGCTCCCGGCGGGAGAGCAGTTTCGGCAGTTCGGCCCGAAAAAAAGCAATCCGGCCATCACCATCGGCGATGCCCTTGACGGCCGACGACCAGCCCCGGCAAACCGCCTGCAAGTCTTCCAAAGTGCGATGGACCATTAACCGCCTGCAAGTCTTCCAAAGTGCGATGGACCATTGGTTAGGCTTTCATTCTCCTGCGTTCATTGGAACATCGCCGCGGCCGTTGCGCGTTTCCAGCCGGACGTATTGGGCGTAAAACGGCGCGCCGCCGCCGAGGTCCGTATGCCCGGCGGCGATCAGCTGGTTGGCGCCGCCGCCGCGGCTCATCCAATCGCCCCGACGGTAGACGACCGTGCCCGGATGCAAACCCGGCATCAGCCGGACATACACCGGCAACCGTCCCGAGGGCGAAACCAAATCGGCCGGCCCTGAACCGCCGATCGCAGCCCGCATGGGACAATCGGGCGATATCCAAACGGTAGGGGCCGACCGCTGATCCTCCGGCAGGATCTGCGAGTGAATGGCCCATCGGCGGATCAGCGTGAGCAGACGCAGCGGGTAGCCCTGCGGCGCCGGGGGCTCGTCATGCAGCTTCGCGGGGAAGCGGTAGTTCCCATCGCCGTGATCGAATCGGAGGTCTTGATAAGCGATCCGCGGCCGCTGGGAACGAACAAATCCTCTATCTTTCAATTCCTCCAGCGTGGTGTCGAGATGCGGCGAGTCCAGGGCAGCCCGCAGGCACTCGTCCGCAGCCGGCAGGAGCACCGGCGGGTCCAGGCGCTTGCCCAGCTCGGTCATGATCCACCAGTCGCTGCGGGCCTCCGCCGGCGGCTCGATCACCGCCGCTGCGAACTGGACGTATTCGTGCAGAAAGGACCCGACGACGTCCTCCTGTTCGAGCATGAGGGTGCAGGGCAGGACCAGGTCGGCCCGTTCGGCCGTGTCGTTCATGAACGCATCCACCACCACCTTGAACGCCACGCCCTCGAACGCGCGGACGGTCTCCGGCGTCCCCGGAGCCTGGTTGACGACGTTGGCGCCGTTGACCCAGATCATCCGGACCTTTGGATCCCGGGCCGCCAGGATGTCCCGGCCGATGGTGGCGATACGAAAGGCTCTCCGGCCCCGGTGGCCGTCGCCCCGGATCCAGCCAAGCGCCAGGTTGCGGTAGGAGTGCAGATGGAAGTGGACGCCCCCGCCGGACCGACCGATGTTGCCGGAGAAAAGCGCCAGGGCGTTGATGAAACGCACGTTCTCGCCACCGTAGCGGTAGCGCTGCAGGCCCGCCCCGATCAGCGTGGCCAGCGGTTTGAAAGTCGCATAGCATTGGAAGAGATGCTCGGCATCCGCCGCAGCCACCTCACAGGTTCCCAGCAGTTCATCCCTCCGCCGGCTCCGGATCAATTCAAAGAATTTTTCCGGCTGGCGGGCGCGTGCCGCCGCCGCAGCGGCATAGCAGCCTTCCTCGATCAACCTCTGGATAATCGCGGCAGCCAGAAAACGGTCCGTACCCGGACGGATCCGGATGCATCGATCGCTGCAGGGGCCGTTGCCGTCGCCGCCGGGGGAAATCGTCAGCACCCGGGCACCGCGTCGGCGGGCCGCATGGACGATCGCGGCCGTGTGGATGGAGCTGCGCGAAAGATCCTTGCCCCAGTTCACGATGGCGGCCGCATTTCCGAGATCCTCGATGTCGTTGTTCTCCCGGGAGCCGAAATCCTCCACCCCGGCGATAAAACCGGCGGCATCGCAAAGCGAGCCCATGATGCGGCTGGCGCCCAGCCGCGCAAAGAACAGTCCGACGGCCTCCTTGAGCACGCCCTTGGCCCCGTCGCTGTGAATGTGCAAAATGGCGGCCGGCTCCCCGCGCAGCCGTTGGATCCTTTCGGCGCACAGGTCCAAGGCGTCCTCCCAGCCGATCTCCTGCCAGCCGGCCTTGGTCTTCCGCCGCGGCCGCACGACCCGGCTGGGGCTTTTCAGCCGCCGGATCTGGCGCCGCGTCTTGGCGCACATGATCCCCCGGGTAAAGGGGCTTTCGGGGTTCCCGAACAGCCGCAACCGCCCGTCCGCCATCCGCTCCAGAACCAGCGAGCAGGCGTCAGGGCAGTCATAGGTGCAGACGGTGACTCGTTTCATTCGAAGCGATCAGAGCTTTTCCTTCACCGATTCGATCTTGCGTTGCATCCGCCCGGTCGGCCCCTGGCGGTAATCGGCCTTGAGCGAAAGCACGACGCGGTGGCAGTCCTGGCGCATGGTTTCGAAGCAGCGCTTGACCACGGCCATCACCTCATCCCACTCGCCTTCGATGCTGGTGCCCATCGACCGGAACTCGTAGGGCAGTCCGCTTTCCTGAATGATTTTGATCGAGCGCGCTACGTAAGGGCTCAGGCTTTCGCCCTTGTCGAGGGGATACATCGAAAAATCCAAAATGACACTCATGTGCTGACTCCTTCCTCGCGTTTGACATTCCAGAGTTCATTTCTTAGAAATAATTATCACGGCTTGCATTCGATGTAAAAAGTTCTTCTCGCAAGGAGACGCCGATGCCCGAGATCACGCCCTTGAATTACCGCCTGCGCCTGGTCCCTGACTTGAGCCGATTCACCTTCGAGGGTCGCGTCGGAATCCGACTCCATCTGCCGGATCCCGCCGACGAGGTCGTTCTGAACGCCGCCGAGCTTGCGATCTGGAGCTGCGGCCTTCAGCGCGGCGATAATCTCATTCCGTGTGCCTACCGGATGGAGCCGAACCGGGAGGAGTTGCGCGTCCAGCTCCCGGCGGCCATGTCGGGCGAAATTCTGCTGGACATCGACTATGCCGGCCGGATCAACGACCGGATGGCTGGGTTTTATCGCAGCCGTTACCGTCACAAGGGCCGCCGCCGCTACATTGCCATCACCCAGTTCGAAGAGAGCGATGCCCGCCGGGCCTTTCCTTGCCTGGACCACCCCATCCACAAAGCGACCTTCGATATCGAGATGGTTGTCGCCCGCTGCATGGCGGCCGTCGCCAACACCGATATCAAAGCGCAGGAGATGCTCAAAGGCGGCAAAAAGCGCGTCCTTTTCGAGACGACGCCAAAGATGTCCACCTACCTGGTCTTCTTCGGCATGGGCGAGTTTGAGACGCTCCAGGACCCGATCGACGGCCGCGTGCGGGTCCTCACGCTGCCGCCCTCACAGAAATACGCCCGGTTCGGGCTGGAGTTCGGCCGCAACGCGCTGACGTTCAGCGAATCCTACTACGGCATCCCGTATCCGCTCTCCAAGATGGATCTCATTGCCGTCCCCGATTTCGCCTTCGGCGCCATGGAGAACTGGGGCGCCATCACCTTTCGCGAAAATCTGCTCCTGCACTATCCGGGAATCACGTCCAAATCCGGTGAGGAGCGGATCTGCGAGGTGATCGCCCACGAGATCGCCCATCAATGGTTCGGTAATCTGGTAACCCCGTCGGATTGGAAATATCTTTGGCTCAACGAGAGCTTTGCCACTTATTTCGGCTACGGCGTTGTCGCTCACTATTACCCCGACTGGGGGATCTGGCAACAGTTCCTGCACGGCACCACGGCCACGGCCATGCAACGGGACGCCCTGCTTGAAAACGTCGCCATCGAGATCCCCGGCGGCGAGCACCTGGTGATCAACACCAGCACCGCCCCCATCATTTATAACAAGGGGGGCAGCATATTGAGGCAGGTCGAGGGTTACATCGGACCGGACTATTTCCAAAAGGGCTTGCGGCATTATCTGCAAACGCATGCGTACCAAAGCGCCGAAAGCCGCCATCTCTGGGAAGCGTTCGAGGCGGCCTCCGACCGGCCGGTCACCGCCATGATGAGGAACTGGGTCGAACAGCCGGGCTTCCCGCTGGTAACCGCCGTCCGCCAGAAAGACGCACTGCTGCTGTCGCAGCGACGATTCACCTACCTGCCCAATGACTCCTCCCAAACTTGGCTGATTCCGGTCAACCTGCGAACCTTCACAGCCGGCGGCGAGTCCCGCACTGTTTCGGTTTTAATGGACTCGGCCGAGATGCGGATCGACCTGCCAGGGGAGACGATCGCCTTCAAGCTGAACGACCGGCAAACCGGCTTTTACCGGGTGAAATATGCCGACCCGGACGACCTGAAGCGTTTAGGCGAAATGGTGCGGCAGAAAACCTTGCCGCCGGAAGACCGCTGGGGGCTCCAAAACGATCTCTACGCCCTCGTTCTCGCCGGCGACGTCGGCCTCGATGACTATCTCGCGTTTCTAGGGCACTTCCGTTCGGAAGACAGCTATCTGCCGCTCGCCGGCATCGCTGCCAACCTTTCCCATGCGCATTTGACGGCCGGCCGGGAGACGGCCGCGCGGATCGCGGCGTTGGCCGCGCCCTGGCTGGGCGAAGTACTCGACCGTATCGGCTGCGCTCCCCGAACGGAAGAGGATCAGACAACGGCTATCCTGCGCGATCAGATCCTGTTCGACGCGGTTCAGTACGGCTGCCGGGAGGTTGAAGCCTTTGCGGTCGAACGATTCGGGGACCTCCGGAAGGGTGGAAACGTGCACCCGGACATCCTGCGCAGTGTCCTCCAAACCGGAGCCTGGCGCGGCGACGGCCGCGACTTCAGCTGGTTCGACCAACGTTTCCAGAAGTGCGAAAGCGAGCATGAACGCATGACCGTTCTGGCCGCACTGGGGTGCTTCCGCGGGCAGCGGGAGATTGAAAAAGTGCTGGACTACGTTCTGGCCGCGGTCCCGCCTCGGAACAAATTCATTCCGGTGGTGGCGCTGGCCGCCAACCTCTCGGCAGCGGCCATTCTGTGGAAGTGGTACGTCAGTCGCCTGCCGCAGATCGAGCAGTTCCATCCGATGCTCTACGAACGGGTGATTGCGGCGATCGTGCCGGCCGCCGGCATGGAGCGCCCGGACGAGGTCCGTGGGTTCTTTGCGGAATACGTGAAGAAGACCGGAAAGGCCCGGGACGTGATCCGGCTTTCCCTGGAGCGCATGGAGATCAATTGCGGCATGCGGCGGCGCTGCAACCCTTGACACCGTCGGAACGTTTCCGCTATAGAGCCACTATGTGGTGTTCCACACGTGGCTTGCCCGAACGCGTCCGATGGATCGTGCTTCACCCCATGTTCTTACGCCCCCTGTGAAACACGGTTGGAGTTGGTTACGCATATGAACCGTCGCACGTTCCTCAAACTGGCCGGGTTGGGTAGCGTTTCCTTCGCTGCCGGCTGCAGCCCCGAGTCCCCCCAACATCTGTACAGCCTGGTTCAGGCGCCGGACCACATGGTCACCGGCAAGGCCACCTGGTATGCCTCCACCTGCCGCGAGTGTCCGGCGGGCTGTGGCGTCATCGCCAAAAACCGCGAGGGACGAGTGGTCAAACTGGAGGGCAACCCCCTGCACCCGCTCAACCGGGGCAAGCTCTGCATGCGCGGCCAGGCCGCGTTGCAAGCGGTCTACAATCCGGACCGGCTGCCATCTCCCCTCCTGAGAGAAACGGACGGATTCACCCCGATCGGCTTCGAACAGGCCGGTGCGCTTCTGAAGCGGAAAGCATGGGAAGCGGCCCGCAAAGGCCCCAACCGGGTGCGGCTGCTGACCGAAACCGTCGGGGAAAGCCAGATGGGAATTTTTCGGGCTGCGCTCCGGAACTGGGATTCTCAGGATCCGGTCGTATTCGAGCCCTATGCCTATGAAGCGCTGAGGACCGCCAACCGCGACGTGTTCGGCGTGGATGGGTTGGTATCCTACCGCATGGATCAAGCGGATGTTTTGCTGTCCTTCGGTGCCGAGTTCTTGGAGACCTGGTTATCCCCGGTGGAGTATGCTTGGAAGTTCAAAGCGATGCACGCCACGCGGGGCGCAGAAAAAGGCATTTTTTTCCTGGTCAGCCCGTTGCAGACACTGACGGGAGCCAATGCGGATCACTGGCTCGGCTGCACCCCCGGCAGCGAGGCGGTCGTGGCGCTGGGCCTGGTGCGGCAGATGCTGGACATCCAACGCGGCCAGCACCTGCCTCCGGCCCTGCGGCAGGCGCTGCTGAAGGCCACCGACCTTTACTCGCAGGAAACCGTGCTCCAGCTTTCGGGAATTCCCATGGGAGCCTACGAACGGCTGGTCGTTCGGCTGGCGGAAGCCAGGCTGCCGCTGGTATTGGGGTCCGGCAGCGGACTTTCCGACGAGAACGGCCTGCGCACGAACCTGGCCGCCAACCTGCTGAACCTTATTCTGGACCCCAACCTGAAGCTTATCGACGCCGGCCATCGCCATCGTGCGGAAACCGCCGCGCGCCGAGCGGACGTGCTTGAGTTTTTCAAGGCCCTGTCCGGAGGGGGCGCGGACCTGCTGATCCTCAACAATGTCAACCCGGTATTCAGCCTGCCTCCCCAAAGCGGCGTTGCGGCCGCCCTAAAAGCTTCGGAACTCTTTGTCGTGAGCGTCGCCAATTTCATGGACGAAACCTCCCGGCTGGCCGACCTGATCCTGCCGGTCAAGCTTCCGTTGGAAACCTGGGGCGATTACAATGGATGGTCGGCCGTCGTTTCCACCCTTCAACCGGCAATGGGAGCGCTTTCCAACGTGCCCCATCTTGGGGATATATTCCTGGAGGCTGGTTTCGAGAGCCAACCCCCGGCGCCGGATTTCAAAACCTACGTGGCTCGCCGGCTGCAGTCTGAAAGGCGCATCTCAGACGAGCTCGAGTGGTTGCGTGCCTTGCAGCAAGGCGGCGTTTTCCCGGCTGCAGGGCAGGCGCCCGCCGCCGTGCCGATGACCGTTCCGGAGCAGCTACCCGCCGCGCTCGCCGCCCCTTACTCCCCGGCACCGGCGGCCGGCCTGGGGTTTGCCGCCATACCGTCGCTGCGGCTTTTCGACGGCCGCGGCGCGAACAAACCGTGGCTGTGCGAAATCCCGGACGCCATCTGCCGCATCGCCTGGCAGTCACCGGTTCGAATGCATCCCGACACGGCCCGCGCACGGGGCCTCAGGCCGGCCGACATCGTCCGGATCCAATCGCGCGAGGGTAGCATCGAAGCTCCGGTCTATGTCACGGAGACGATTCACCCCGGCCTCCTGGCCATGGAAACGGGGCAAGGACACAGCGCCTACGGACGCTATGCCGAAAAGGTCGGCGCCAACCCTTTCGTTCTTCTCTCCGCGACGACTGACCCGGCCAGCGGGGGAGCGTCCACCTACCTCGCCGCGGTTACGATGGAAGCCACCGGCCGCCGCATCAAACTGGCGAACACCGATGGGAGCCGCATCCAGCATGGGCGAGCCTTCATTCTGACCGCCACGCTGGACGATCTGCTCCGGGGCGGCCCGCCCGCACGGACCGGCCTGACCATGGACACCTTCCCGCTCACCCTGCCGCTGCCGGAGGGCTATGACCCCAAACGCGATTTCTACCCGCCCCACGACCACGACCACTACCGCTGGGCCATGGTCGTGGATCTGGACCGCTGCATCGGCTGCGGTGCCTGCGCGGCGGCCTGCTACGCCGAGAACAACGTCGGCATCGTCGGCGAGGCGCGCATCGCCCAGGGACGCGAAATGGCCTGGTTGGAAATCGTGCGCTACCACGACGAACGCCGGATGCAACGCGTGATGTTCATGCCCATGCTCTGCCAGCATTGCGACAACGCGCCCTGCGAATCGGTCTGTCCGGTCTATGCGCCGCACCATTCCGCCGAGGGGTTGAACAACCAGATTTACAACCGCTGCATCGGCACGCGCTTCTGCTCCCAGAACTGCCCCTACAAGGTACGACGCTTCAACTGGTTCGACTGGGGATGGCCGGAGCCAATGAACCTGCAACTGAACCCCGATGTCACCGTGCGCAGCAAGGGCGTCATGGAGAAGTGCTCGTTCTGCGTTCAGCGCATCAAGGAGGCGCGCACCCGAGCCAAGAATGAGAACCGGCCGATCCGTGAGGGCGAAGTCACGCCGGCCTGCGTCCAGACATGCCCGACCGACGCGCTGGTGTTCGGAAACCTGATGGACAAGGACAGCCGCGTGCGCCGCCTCTGCAAGGATCCCCGGGCGTACCAGGCCATGGGATATCTCAACACGAAGCCGGCGGTAATTTACCTAAAGAAGGTGCTGCACGAAGTGTGAAAATGACCAACCTCACCTACGCTCAGATCGACCAGACCGTTCTGAACACCCTGCAGCGACCCCGGCCGCGCTACTGGGTCCTCGTCGCGCTCCTGCTGGGCGGCGTGCTGCTGGGGGCCGGCGCCTGGACCTACCAGATTTTCGTCGGTATCGGCGTCGGCGGCCAGAACATCCCGGTGGCCTGGGGCACCTATCTCATCAATTTCGTGTTCTGGGTCGGTATCGCTCACTCCGGAACGCTGATTTCCGCCATCCTGCACCTGTTCCGCGCCGGCTGGCGCAACCCGATCGCACGCGCGGCCGAAACCATGACCGTGTTTGCGGTCTGCTGTGCCGGGCTCTTTCCCTTTATTCATCTAGGACGGGTCTGGCAGGTCTACTATATGCTGCCGCTCCCCAATCAGCGCCTGCTGTGGCCCAATTTCCTGTCCCCCTTGATGTTCGACGTCGTGGCCATCAGCACCTACCTCACGGTCAGCTCCCTGTTCTGGTACACCGGGCTGCTGCCGGATTTGGCCGTCGTGCGCGACCGTTCCAGCGGCGTGCGGCACCGGATCTTCCGCATCCTCTCGCTGGGCTGGACCGGTGCCCACCACCAGTGGCTGAACTACGGCCGCGGCTATCTCTTCTTCGCGGCGCTGGCGACCCCACTAGTGATCTCGGTGCACAGCGTGGTGTCCTGGGATTTCGCGCTCGGCATCGTGCCGGGGTGGCACACCACCATCTTCGCGCCCTACTTCGTGGCCGGCGCCATCCACTCCGGACTTGCGATGGTCCTGACCCTGATGATCCCGCTGCGCCGGATTTTCCGCTACGATGGCATCATCACCCTGAACGTCCTGGAAAATGTGGCCAAGACCATGATCCTGACCGGCCTCATCGTCGGCCTGGCTTACGGCACGGAGTATTTCATCGCCTGGTACAGCCACAACGCGGTGGAATGGGAGTCCTTCCGCTGGCGGGCGATGGGCGAGTACGCCTACGGCCTTTATTTCATGATCGTCTGCAATGTCTTGCTGCCGGCGCTGTTCCTGTTCCGGGCGGTGCGTCGCAGCATCCCCTGGCTGTTCGTTCTGTCGCTGGTGGTGAACTTCGGCATGTGGTGGGAGCGCTTTGTCATCATCGTCGGCGGCGTCGCCCACGACTTCGCTCCTCACTCCTGGGGTCTCTATGCGCCCCGGCTTGTAGAGTATTGCATCATGGTCGGCAGCTTCAGCCTGTTTTTCTTCCTGTTCATGCTCTTCTGCAAACACCTGCCGTCCGTGTCCATGACCGAGATGAAGGAGACCGTCAACCATGCCGGCTGAAACCTGCATCATGGGTCTGTTCAAGGACGAAGGCAAAGCCGCCAAGGCCATTTTGGAACTGCCGGCAGCGGGGTTTCGTCTGCACCGCGCGCATAGCCCGATTCCCAGCCATAAAATCCTGGAGGCATTGAAGCTCGAGAAAAGCCGCGTCGGCTGGTTCACGCTGGCCGGGGGCATTCTCGGGTTTTTCACCGGGTTCGCCCTGGCCATCTTCACGGCGGTTCAATGGAACCTGATCGTCAGCGGCAAGCCGATCGTTTCACTCATCCCCTTTTTCATCGTCGGCTTCGAGTTCACGATCCTCTTCTCGGTCTTCGGCAACGTGATCGGCCTGCTGGTCTGTGCCCGCCTGCCGGACTACCGCGGTCTTGCGGCCTACGATCCGCGCTGCTCGGGCGAGCACTTCGGGCTGCTGGCTGCATGTGATGCCGGACGCGAGGGAGAGTTGATGGCTTTTTTCCAGAAAAAGGGCGGGGAGGTCAAGGCCTTCACATGAATGCGCCCATACCGTCGGTTCAGCCCAACCCGGCCGCCGCGACGCCGCGCTCGATCTTCATGTTCGGGGCGGTACTGGCCCTCGCCGGCCTGGCCGCCTTCATCGTCGGCCTCCTCGGAGCGCAGCCGCAAAGAGCCTGGCAGGCCTTTTTAATCAATTTTCTCTTGTGGTCGGGCATGGCCCAGGGTGCGGTGCTTTTTGCAGCCGTCACTCACACGGTCAAGGCGCGCTGGGCCGGTTCTCTCAGCGGGCTGTCGCAGGCGTTCGTCGGTTTTTTCCCATGGTCGCTGGTCTGCTTCCTGGTTCTGCTGATCGGCCGGAACCACCTGTTTCCATGGCTGCACGAGGACCTGCACGGTAAGGAGATCTGGCTCAACATCCCCTTCCTGTTCAGCCGTGACGGGCTCGGGTTTCTGGCGCTCTACGGTTTCGGCTGGGCCTTCCTGTCCCAGGATCTCAAACTGCGAATCCGCGCGCCCGGATCGGCCTCCGGCCTGCGCCGGCTGCTGACCGGGCGGCTTCCGCAAAACGACGCCGAGGTCCAGCGCATCCGGAGCCGTAAAACCCTGTGGGGCGGCCTTTACTGCTTTGCCTTTGCCCTGGTGCTCAGCCTGATCGGCTTCGACCTCGTCATGAGCATGGATCCGCACTGGGTATCGACCCTGTTCGGCGCCTATCATTTCGTGAAAGCCTTCTATGTCGGGTTGGGAGCCCTGATCATTCTCGCAGCGATCGTTCATCTGCGCCAGGGCGGTCGCCCCGGAATCGCCGCCGCCCATTTCCATGACATCGGCAAGTTGTTCTTCGCTTTCTGTCTGTTGTGGGCGGATTTTTTCTATGTCCAGCTGACGGTCATCTGGTACGGAAACATTCCCGAAGAAACCAGCTATGTGATTTTGCGCACGGTGACCCCCCCCTGGAACGCACTGGCCTGGTTCGTTTTCATCGTCTGCTTCGTCATCCCGTTCGTGGTACTGATCAACCGGCGCGTCAAGACCATGCCCGGAGCCATGATCGCCCTGTGCGGCCTGGTGATTCTGGGGATCTGGCTTGAACATCTGCTGCTGATCGGCCCGGCGTTGAACCACGCAGCGACCGAATTGCCGTTGGGAGTTACCGAGGGGCTGGTGTTCATCGGTTTCCTCGGATTGATGGTCCTGGCCGTGGTCTACACCTTAAAGACCTTCCCAGAGCTTCTGCCCTCGGCAGGCGAAGAAACGCGCTGAAACGCGATGATCGGAACTGGGTGACATGTCGAAAGAAAACCGCGCCGCGATCCTGATCACGATGGGCAGCGTCCTGTTCACCGCCGCCTTCCTCTATTTCTTCTACGTTTGGCCGGAAAAGATCGGCCCGGAGCAGCCGATCCCCTTCAGCCACAACGTGCACAGCGGCATCAAGGAGATTCAATGCCAGTATTGTCACCCCTATGTGGCCTACTCGAACTTCCCCGGCATTCCGCCGGTGGAGAAATGCCTGCACTGCCACAACCACATCATCGCGAACCACCCCTGGATCCAGAAGGAGCACGGTTATTTCAACCGCCAGGAACCCACGCCCTGGGTCAAGGTGAACGTCGTTGCCGAGCATGTGTTTTTCAACCATCAGCGCCACATCAACAGCCAGGTGGCCTGCGAGGAGTGTCACGGCGAGGTCAAACACCTGCAGCGGCTGCCGGAGAAACAATGGCGCATGGGCCAGTGTTTGGAGTGCCATCACCGGAAGAAGGCGAGTGTCGATTGCTGGCTGACATGCCACAACTGAGGAGAGAGCCTTGAGCACCGCTGAAGATAGCATCGCCCACGGCAACCAGACGGCTAAGGCATTCACGCTGACCTCGGCTCTGTGGTTCGCCTTTGCCACCACCTTCGGCATGATCGCCGCCGGCTACCTGGTCGCGCCCGACTTCATGGCCAACATCGAATACATCCAGTTCGGGCGGGTGCGGCCGATGCACGTCAACGCCGTGCTCTTCGGGTTCGTGACCCCGGGGCTGATCGCCGTGGCCTTCTACTATCTGCCGCGGCTGATGAAAACCCGGCTCTACAGCGAGAAACTCGGGGTCTTTTCGGCCCTGTTCTGGAACCTCACGGTCGCCGCCGGCATGGTAGGGGTTTCGCTCGGCCACAGCCAGGGCCGCGAATACGCGGAGCTTCCCTGGACGGTGGATATCATGGTGGCGATCAGCTTCAGCCTGGTGATCGCGAACTTTCTGCTGACCATCCGCCGCCGCACCGAACCGATTTTGTACGTCTCCATCTGGTACGCCGCGGCCGCGGTCGTGCTCACCGCCTGCACCTACCTGCTCGGCAACGTGATCTGGGAGCCGGAAACCGGCGCGCTCAGCGGCATCCCGGATGCCATTCTGCTGTGGTTCTACGGCCACAACGTCTTCGGCCTGCTGCTTTCGCCCATGGCGCTCGGGGTGGCTTACTACGTGCTGCCCATCGCCACCCGCAGCCCGCTTTACAGCCACACCCTGTCGCTGCTCGGGTTCTGGTCGCTCATCATCGTCTACACCCACATCGGGACCCACCACCTGCTGCAGGTGCCGGTGCCCACCTGGCTGAAGACCATCTCGATCGTCGACAGCGTCGCCATGGTGATTCCGGTCATGGTCTTCCTGATCAACATCTGGTACACGGTCAAGGGCAAGCTCGGAAACGTGCACGCCGATATCGGCGCCAAATTCGTCTTCACCGGGACCATTTTTTATTTCTTCGTCAACATCCAGGGATCGATGATGGCGCTGCCGGATGTGCAGCGCATCACCCATTTCAACAACTGGGTGGTCGGCCACGCCCACATCGGCGTTCTGGCGTTCGCCGGCATGACCGCCCTGGGGGGGTTGTATTTCATTCTGCCCCGAGTTACCGGCCGGCCGCTGCACAGCCCGTTCCTGGCCGACCTGCAGTATTGGCTGGTCCTGATCGGCGTCACCGGCTTTGCCATCGTGCTCACCATCGTGGGGCTGATCCAGGGCCAGGCCTGGTACAACGGGGAGACCCTCTACCGCACCTTGCCGGAGATCCAACCCTACTATGTCATGCGCCTGTCCCTCGGGGCGATGATCATGGCCGGCGCCTACCTCGGGCTCTACAACGTTGTCCGATCGCTTTATTTCAACCGCGGAGCGGCTTCATGAGAATGACCCCTGCCGTCATCCTGGGAGGCGTCCTGGCGCTGCTGGCCTCCATCGCGCTGATCATGGTCTACTGGCCTTACGCCAGCCAGGACACGACGCCCTCGGAGATCTTCCGTGCCCGGGCGGCGGTGGAGGATGCCGGTCGCAAGATCTACCTTCAGAACGGCTGCGTCTACTGCCACACCCAGTCGGTTCGGGCCTTCGACTGGGACATGGGCTCCGAGCGCATCGCCCAGTCCGGCGATTATGTGGCCGACCGGCCCATCCAGCTGGGCTCCCAGCGCACGGGCGTGGATCTGTCCCAGGAGGGCGGCGAGCACCCGGACGACTGGCATTATGCCCATTTCGTCAACCCGCGTTACACGCGGCCGAGTTCCATCATGCCGCCCTTCGAGTGGCTGGGGATGGAGCGCATCGACACCCTGACCCAGTACGTGCAGAGCCTGGGTCTGAAGATGGCCGACGCCCGCATGGAACGGCAGCGGCACTGGAAACAGGAAGCCATCAAGGCCTACGAGGCCGGCCCGGAGGCCAACGCTCGCTGGCTGGCCGAGCAGATCCCGGCGGGCTGGCGCCATATCCCCAACCCGTACCCGAGCACCCCGGCGAGCCTGCAGCGCGGGCACAAGATCTACCAGTATTTCTGCATCGGCTGCCACGGCCCGATCGGCGACGGCATGGGGCCGGCCCAGCCCTGGATCTACCCGCCGCCGCTCAACTTCACCATCTTGAAGGGGCGGGAGATTTCCGGCGGCATCCTGTACTACCAGATCATGAACGGGATCACCGGCACGGCCATGCCCTATTTCAAACGCGATCTGGAGTCCCAGAAAATCTGGGAGGTGGGGGATTACGTCGCCCGTTACTTCATCAACCAGAGCGATGCCAACCAGGAACCGAGGGGTATCGACGCCGCGTGGGAACCTTGATTGAGAGGTGCGAATGCTGGGCGGGTCCGCCAATGGGTGATCCACCGTTTAACAGCGGTACGGTCGGAGGACCGGCCCTCCGGTTGGGGCTGCATCGAAGAGCCGTTTGTCTGCTCGGGATCTGCCTGTTTGCTATTCTTCTAACGACGGGTTGCACATCGATGCCGTCGGGAGCCGACCTCTCTCGGCAGTCGGCGAGGACCATTGCGGATGTCTCAGCCATGGAATCCCCGGATGGGGTGGTGGTCATGGTGAAAAGCAATCAACCCTTGGTTTATACGACATCCCGGCAGGAGCGCCCCCGAGGCGTTCGTCTGGTATTTCCCGCAACCGCCATGGAAAGTCCTGAGAGCGAGGCGCGTATTTTTCTGGAACTGGAACAGGATGCCCCTTATGAGGTTATCCCGAACCCGGAAGGCCTTAGACTTGTTTTCCGGATACGTCCCGTTGTAACGGCCTTCGCTGGAGTGCCAGCTGTGTCCGCTATCGAAACGGCGGCCCATACGCCAACCACAGCTGCGAAGCGGGAGTCGGATGCGCCCACTCTGACGGCCGCCGCACCCGATCCGGCCGCGTCCGTTTTGCGGGATGTGCGAACCCAGGTGGTTGCCCATGCGGTTCTGATCCACATGATCGCCGATGGAACGATAAGAACCGCCAATGTGTTCACTCTGGAAAACCCGGCTCGGATCGTGTTCGATGTGATGGGGTTGCATTGAAGTCGTATCACTTGGAACCGGCAGCCGATGGACTGGTGATCCGGGTCGGAACCAAGAATCCATAAGCGGAATTAAGGTTGGGATCAACGATATGTATTTCCCTTACTTCATCACGTACATGGCCATCGGGTTTGGCATCAGCCTGGCGGTTTTTCTATGGGCGCTGGATCGCGGCCAGTTTCGCGACCAGCGTCGGGCGCGGTTTCTGCCCTTGGAAGGCGCTCCGGCGGCGCCGCCGGCCAAACTGAACCGCAAGGGGCTCATCGAAACCTGGGGTCTGTTCGCGCTGGCCTGCTGCGGGCTGGCCGCCAGCGCCAGCGTGATTATTTTTGCCCTGACCCACGGCGGATAGGTGACCAATGCGCATTTTTGATATTTTGAACATCCAGCATGTCGTCTTGTACTTTTTTCCGACCCTGGCGTTCATCCTGTTCTTTGCCGCCGGCTTGGGGTATGTGTACATCCGGCGCGGGACATCGGTGGACCGCCTGACCCGCATCATTGAAGAGTACCCCGGCGGCATCGAGGGCCGCAACGCCCCGTTTCCCTTGGTGGTGACCTTGATCATCGCCGGCGCGGTGATCTGGAGCCTGCTGTATATCGTCCTGATCGGACTGTTTAAGGTGAAAATATGAGCCCGCATCCGGAGCATGCGACCTCGTGGGCGAAGACGTGGCTGCTGGTGGCGGCCATGCTGGGCATCGTTTTCTCCCAGGGCTGGCTGGCCTACACGGTGATCGGCGATCTCGGCCAGCCGGATTGGGACTATCGGCCGATCCCGGACGTCTACGGCGAATCCGCCTACGCCATGTATCCGCCGGTGCCTTATCCCCAGCATGTCCGCAGGCCTCAGGGGCAGGAGTCCTACCCGCTTGAGGTCCTGACGATCCGGGGGGTCCCATGAAAAAACTGCTGGCATTGGCCGTGGTCCTCGTCGGAGCGCTGGGGGCCTACCACGCGCTGATGTTCTATGACAACAACTTCCGCTACGGCCGCATGCGCGCAACACCGGCTGTAAAACCGCACGAATCGCCCTTGATCCGCATGGAAGTTGGGATCGTGCCCGTGACC
>JALOPB010000300.1 GCA_025454115.1 Desulfobacterales bacterium
CATGCGGCGGCACTTCCAGAGATCCATGGCTGTGCTTGAGGGATCCTTGAACACGGACGAATGAGAAATCCCAAGGAGCTCGCAGCGTGTGACCACTCAGGGTTCAGCATGCCTTAAGACTGCCGATGGCCGGCCGTTTGCGGTTTCGCCTGCGGCACTCAGATGGAAAGGAACGGGGTTGGCGCGTCCTGAGTGCGTCCTGGCCACGGCCGATGGCGACCTCTATACCGCCGACTGGCGGGGCGGGGTGGCGCACATTCGACCCGACGGGTCGCAAACGCTATATGCCGGTGGTCTTCCCGGCGGTCGCCCCCTCCGGCCCAATGGTATCGCCCTGCGGCGCAGCGGGGCGTTTCTTTTAGCCGACTTGGGCGAGACCCGGGGCGGCGTCTTCGAGCTCGGCCGCGACGGATCCGTAGGACCGTTCTTGGAGGAGGTCGACGGTGTTGAACTGCCGCCATCCAATTTCGTCGCCGAGGATCGACTGGGCCGCATCTGGGTGACAGTGAGCACGCGCCTTATCCCACGGACGCTGGCGCATCGGGCGGACATCGCAGATGGATTCATCGTGGTCAAGGACCAGCGCGGCGCTCGTATCGTGGCCGACCATCTCGGCTACGTAAACGAAGCCCATGTAAGCCCCGATGGAGAATGGCTCTATGTCAACGAGACCTTCGGCCGCCGACTCACCCGGTTCCGCATCGCTGCGGGCGGATTCCTCGGCGGCCGGGAGACCGTCACGGAGTTCGGAAAAGGCACCTTCCCCGACGGCCTCGTTTTTGACGCCGGGGGAGGGGTTTGGATCACCAGCATTGTTAGCAACCGTGTCATCCGAGTGGCGCCGGGCGGTTCCCAGCAGCTCATTCTAGAAGACGTGGACGAGGCGCATGTCGACTGGTGCGAGCGGGCCTTTCTCAGCGGGGCCATGGGGCGCGCCCACATGGATGCCTGCGGCGGGCGGTTTCTGAAAAACATCTCCAGCTTGGCTTTCGGCGGTGCCGACTTGAGAACGGCCTATCTCGGATGCCTCCACGGAGATTCGATTGCGTCCTTCGAGTCGCCGATCGCCGGGCATCCGCCGGTTCATTGGCGCTATTAGAATTGCAAGACCATCATGGCACAACCCAGCAGGTTTGAGATCGCGGTGCTTCCAGGAGATGGAATCGGCGTCGAGGTGACGGCGGCGGCGCTTGACGTGCTCGATGCTCTGGCCGCGGTAGTGGGCGGGTTTCGGTTTGCCTGGCGGCATTATCCCGGAGGGGCCCGGGCCTATCGAGACACCGGGGTGGCGCTTTCCGATGAAACCATGAAGGCGTTGGAGAACGCCGATGCAATCCTGTTCGGCGCCATGGGCCTGCCGGACATCCGTTACGCGGACGGCACCGAGATTGCCCCCCAGCTGGACATCCGGGTGAACCTGGACCTGTATGCCGGGGTCCGGCCGATTCGCGCCTTTGCGGGGCTGCCGTGCCCGTTATCCGACCCGCGCGCCGCCGGCATTGATTTTGTCCTCATCCGCGAGCAGACCGAGGGGCTATTTTACGCGCGGGGTCGCGGGCAGGTCATCGCCGGCCAGGAGGCGCACGATACGATGCGGATCACGCGCAAGGGCTCGGAGCGGGTTTTCGACTTTGCCCTGCGGCTGGCCGAGCGGCGAAAAGAACGCGGCCGGTCCGGGCGGGTCACCTGCGTCGACAAATCCAATGTGTTCACGTCGATGGCCTTTTTTCGCAGGATTTTCGACGAGCAGGCCCGGCGCTTTCCGGCCGTTGCGGCGGACCATTGCTACATCGATGCCATGGCCCTGAACCTTGTGCACCAGCCATGGTCCTATGACGTCATCGTCACGGAGAACATGTTCGGCGACATTTTGTCAGACTTGGGTGCCGGCCTGGTCGGCGGCATGGGCATGGCACCCTCCGGCGACATCGGAGATCGGCATGCGCTCTTTCAGCCCGCGCACGGCTCGGCGCCGGACATCGCCGGGACCGGCAAGGCCAATCCCACGGCCATGTTTCTGTCGGCCGTAATGATGCTGGAGTG
Organism: Desulfobacterales bacterium; assembly: GCA_025454115.1. Taxonomy (GTDB): domain Bacteria; phylum Desulfobacterota; class Desulfobacteria; order Desulfobacterales; family SpSt-501; genus SpSt-501. The sequence continues at coordinate 2,044 of JALOPB010000300.1, forward strand.
GTTCGCGGAGCGCCACGGGCAGACCGCCTGCCGTGACGCCGCCGACGCGCTGGGCCGGGCGATTGAACGGACGTTTCAGCAAGGACGCGTCAAGCCATTTGAATTCGGCGGATCGAGCGGCACCGCCGCGATCACCCGGGCGGTCATGGATGCGTTCCGGGTGAATGCCCGCAAGCGTTGAGAACCGTACGGACGGATCGAGGAACAAGGACGTGTTGGCACCAACCCCATCTAACCCCAAGAAGGAGGGAGTCATGAACCGAAAAACGCTGTGGACCAAGGTTTTCTGCATCCTGGTGGCGGTCATGGTTTTCGGAGCGCTGAATGTCGGCGCCCAGACCGTGCTGAAATTCAGCCACACCGACCAGCAGCAGGGCGCGCGCCAGGCCGCTGCTCTTTTCTTTGCGAAAAAGGTCGAAGAGTACACCAACGGTCGCTACAAGGTGCAGGTGTACTGCTGCAGTCAGCTCGGCAACGACCCCAAGAACATCGAGCAGCTGGCGCTCGGCGGTATCGATTTCACCGTTTCGAGCACCGGCTCCTACGCGCCCCATGTGGACACCCTGAACCTCACGATGCTGCCCTTCCTCGTGGAAACCTACGACCAGGGCTGGAAGCTCTACGACGAGTCCAAGTGGCTCCAGGCCCAGTTCGACAAGGCCCCAGCCAAGGGGTTCCGTTTCCTGTCCACCTTTGAGGCAGGGTTCCGCTGCATGACCACTCGCGACCCGTTGAGCACCCCGGCCGACGCCAAGGGCAAGAAGCTGCGCACCTTCCCGAACGAGATGATGCGCTGGACGCTTGAGGACATCGGCTTCAGCGTCCAGATCATGCCGCTGCCCGAGGTGTACATGGCGATCCAGCAGGGAGTCGTCAGCGGCCAGGAAAACCCGATCGACACCATCTACTCCAACAAGTTCTACGAAGTGGCGCCCAACGTGACCCTGACGCAGCATGTTTACAGCCCGATCCCGCTGGCCATTTCCGAGAAGACCTGGCAGAAGCTCTCCGAGGCCGACCGCCTGGCCGTCACCCAGGCAGCCAAGGAAGCGGCCGTATTCAGCCGCCAGGAGATCCGCGCCAACGACGACCGGCAACTGAAGGAGATGGCCGACAAGGGCGCCAAGATCGCAAAGCCCAACCTGGAACCGTTCCGCCAGGCGGTGCAGCCGGCCTATGCCAAGGCGCGTGAGAAGTTCGGCGCCGAAAACGTCGACGCCATCTTGAAGGATGCGGAAGCGGTGCGCAAGGCGCTTCCGGCCAAGTAATTATCTCGATCAACGGGTTGCATACCGGCAAGACGCCGGTCTTCAACGGGTCCGGCGTCTTGCTTCAAGGAGCTTTCCATGAATGCCCGACTCCTGCCGGCAGGGCCGCCGGCGCCGCCGGCGATCCGCTGGCTGGGTGTGGTGGTCGATTACACGCTGGTTACGATGGGTGCGGTCATGACCGTTCTCGTCTTCTGCAACGTGCTCACGCACTTGTTCCACCAGGACATCGCCTGGACCACTGAACTGTGCGAATTCATGATGGTATGGGTCACGTTTCTGGGGGGGGCCTCTGCGGCGCGCCGCGGGGCGCACATGACGATCACCGAGTTCATCGACAAGCTGGCCGGGAAATCCCGCTTCAAGGCGGATGCGGTCGTTCAGCTGCTGTGCCTGGCGGTGCTTTGCCTGCTGGTCTGGTACGGGATTGGCATCGTCATGGCCAACTGGGGCAACATTCTGACCGTTCTCGACTGGCCCATGGCACTTCAGTATCTCGCGTTGCCGGTCGGCTCGACGGCCTCCCTGGTGTTCGTCGGCTATGACCTCATTCAAATCCTGCGCGGCAAGCCCCGCAAGGAACGGTATGGAGATTGAGCGATGTTTGCCGTGATTATCTTTGCCGTGTTCTTCGTGGTCGCGTGTGCGGGCGTGCCCCTCATGTACGCGCTGCTGGCGACCACGGTGGGCATGATCTGGTCTTACGGGCTCTCGCACCCTCTGGAGTCGATCTTCCTCAGCTTCATCTCCGGCGTGGAACCGTTCATCCTGATCGCGGTGCCGTTGTTCATCTTCGGCGGCGAGTTGCTCTCCAAGGGCGGGGTGGGCAAGCGCATCGTGGCCTTCGCGGTGACCCTCTTCGGTTTCATGCCGGGCGGGCTCGGGGTGGTCTGCGTCGGGTCCGCGATCGCCGACACGGCGGCCATCGGGTCGCTGATCATTCCCATGATGATCCAGCGAGGCTATCCCCCTGCCTTTGCGGCGGCGCTGCTCTCGGTCGCCGGGACGCTCGCCCTGCTGATGCCGTTGTCCATCCCCTTTCTGGTTTACGCCTTCATCTCCGGGGTGTCGATGCGGCTGCTGTCCATGTCCGGAGTGATCCCGGCCATGATATCGGCTTTGGCGCTGATCGGCGTCTGCATCTGGTTCGGCAAGAAGA
>JALOPB010000045.1 GCA_025454115.1 Desulfobacterales bacterium
TTGAATTTCATCGTGCGGTCGAGGGCACCCCTCATAATGGTGCGCCCGTCGATGATTTCATTCAGAATCTCGACCCTGTCGAACGAATGGCTGTTTTCTCACGGTTTCGGCGCCTGCGCGCACCGGCCGGGAAGACTATTCTCAGTCCAGGAAAACACCATGCGGATCTGCATCTAATTGTATCCGGGGTTGCGAAAGAAACCTGCTACGAGATGATTGCACAAAAGCCCGGGTTTCGGCGGGAGGGCCGCCGCATTCTTTGGGAAGCGGATTCCTTTGGCGAGGTCTACCCCTTTTCGGAAGAGACCGCCAGCCAGCCGCACGTCGCCACGGCCACCCGCACGGAAATGCTCGTGATCTCCAGACACCACTTGGTCCGCGCGTGCCGGAAACATCCCAACATAGAAAGCGGCATCATTCGGCTTTGCCGCATCCGCTCCAGGCGGAAAGCCGAGCCGGCCGCGAACGGGGTCCGCAAGGGGATACGCTACTCGATTCCAACCCGTATGAGTATCGAGATCCTCCCCGATGTGCAGAATGACTCGCCGATTACCATGAAGGGCCATTGCCGCGATCTATCGGTCTCGGGGGTTTCCTTCATACCCGATCGCAACGGGACCCGCCCCGATTCGTCAGAATCGTTCAATGTCGATGGCCTCATCCACCGCCAGGTCCGCGTGACCATCCCTGCGGAGGAGCTATCCGTGGCGATATCCGGCCAGATCGTGCGTAAACGCCATGTGGTGGTGAACGGCCATAAAATCCAATCCCTGGGAATTCAATTTGCCAAGATGCCGCCCCGCCTGCGGGGGGCCTTTTTCGCCTTCGCGGAGAGCGCGAAGAATGCCGATCCGTCCCCTCTTTGTTAGGTTTTCATAGACTCCCGGCCACGATTCGGGCTAACCTTTAAGTCTAAACAGGCGGACTTTCCGCGCAACCGAGGATTTGATGGAAAGCCAGCCCTGAGCGCTTGCAGACTGGGGGGGATACGGCTGGGCTTCGGCCAAGCCGCAAGCACGCCGTGGCGGAGACCGTTTTCATTACCATCCTGGGAGAAGTTTTAATTCCTTTGGCCCTGCTGGCCAGACTTGGGCTCAGCACCTGCCCCCGCCGGGTTGATTGGCTGTTGAATGGCATTTCATTTTACGCCTATCTGGCATTGATCAGCGTGGTGGGGACCTGGCTCTTGGCGCCCTGGTATCTGCCATACGGGTACGCCGTTTCGGGCCTGGCGGCCGCGGCGGCTTCCTGGACGCGGATCGGGCGTTACGGACCGCGGACGGGAGGCTGGGCCCAATCCGTTCTTCCGATCGCCAGCTCGTTGGGGCTGACCGCCTTTTGCGCCGGTATGCTTTTATGGGCGCTTAGCGGCTATGTGCCGCCGGAAGGTCTTTCGGTCGGCCTGGCATCGCCGTTGAAGGGGGGGACGTTCTATGTCGTCAACGGCGGCTACTCCATTCTGATCAACCCTCACATGAAAACCCTGGCAAGGGAATCGCTATCGGAATATCGGGCGCAAAGCTATGCCCTCGATATCGTTCGCATCGACCGGTTCGGCCGACGATCTCAAGGATTCTGGCCGAAGGACCTGGAGCGATATCACATTTTCGGAGAGCCGGTGTATGCCCCCTGCGCAGGCAAGGTGGCCCACGTCGAGGATCAACTGCCCGACCAGACGCCACCGGAAAGCGACCGACGGCAGCCGGCCGGAAACCACGTGCTTCTTGTTTGCAGCGAAGCCGACGTATTGCTGGCGCACCTGATGCGTTCCAGCGTTGAAGTAACTCCCGGGCAATGGGTTGAGGCCGGGCAACTGCTCGGCAGGGTTGGAAATTCGGGGCTATCGGTGGAACCGCATCTGCACCTGCATGCCCAGTACCGCGGTCCTGCAGGAAACTTTCTGGCCGGCGAGCCTATGCCTTTACGGATCGACGGACGGGTTTTGGTCCGTAACAGCCGCCTGACACCCTGAAATTAAAACTCCAGAGTATCGTTCTTGATCCCCGCATAATACTCCAACACCCGTTTGACATAGGCCTTGGTTTCGGGAAACGGGGGAACGCCTTCGTAACGAAGAACGTTTTGGACCCCGGCGTTATAAGCAGCGAGCGCCATCCTCAGATCTCCATCGAAGCGATCCAGCAGCCATCTCAGATGCCTGACCCCGGCATCGACATTTTCCTCCGGGCTGTAAATGTCGGTCACATCCAGAGCATCGGCGGTTAAAGGCATCAACTGCATCAACCCCCGGGCGCCTTTTTTCGATCGAGCGGTGGGGTTGAGCTGCGATTCCGCTATAATGACTGCCAGAATAAGGTCTGCATCCACATGGTGGCGGCCGGCGGCTTCATGAATGATCCGGTCAAACGGCAGAAGTTCCGGTTCGCCCCTGGGAACGAAGGGCCTTGCAGCATGATCTGAGATGTCGGCTTCATCCGGATTCAGAAAAACGAGGTCGGGAACGGTTTCGTTTCCGGCGATCCGGTGCTCTGAAGAAGTTCCGTCTTTTTGCACCTCGGCCGGCAGTTTAATATCCGCTATGCAGACGAGCAGCCCGAGAATCATGGCAAAAATCCATCCCATTGATTTTCGGACCAGCTTTCTTTTAGGGCAGGCTTCCTCCCGGTAGGCCATCACATGGATCTCCTTTCTATGCGCCAGAACGTCGGTTGCAAATCCCCCCTCGAACGATCTGTGCATAAGATTATAAAATCAGCAAGAAACGTGCACTAAAGGCGGCTATTCGAAGATTTAGATATATTACATATGGTTAGGAGGTTTTGATTGCGGTGTTGAACACTCTGATTTGGGCAACAGCCTGCATAGAGCTGAGAAAACAATTCCTCCCGTCTTGGTAATCATTTCGTAGCCTATAGGTTCGTTTGAGCAAACCCTATTGCATTGTGCCGATTTTTACAAGCTCAAGCTGAAAATCGGGTTCAGCGGCCCTTGCCGATCAGAGTCCGACGATGGGTTTTATTTGAACGATTGTCAAGCGAATGAATGCCGGCCGGGAAAATTGCCGCTTGACTTGCTCTCCGGCTGTCTTTACTTTTCCAGCCGAAATCCGCATAAACAAGCGACGTTGTAATTCATTCGTGAAAACTTGGCCAATTTCAAGAGGTGGCGTATGCGCTGGCAAACCGGTCGCCGCAGTGAAAACGTGGAGGATCAACGGGGAAGGCATGTCTCACGGCGGGTTGCCGGAGGAGGCATCGGGACGCTCCTGCTGGTTATCGTGGCACTGTACTTCGGCATCGATCCGTCCATCATATTGAACCAGAGCCAGCTACCCATCCCGGGAGGCGGCGTTCCCACGCAGTCCGAACCCTATTCCGCTTCACCCGAGGAAAACCGTCTTGCGGAATTCGTTTCCGTGGTGCTGGCCGACACGGAGGACACCTGGCAGGCGCTCTTTCGCGGAATGGGGCAGACTTACCAGGCGCCCAAACTGGTATTGTTTTCAGGTTCGGTCGAGTCTGCCTGCGGTTTGGCTTCGGCTGCGGTGGGGCCCTTTTATTGTCCGATGGATCAAAAGGTCTATATCGATCTCAGCTTTTACAGCGACCTTAAACAAAGGTTCGGCGCTCCCGGGGATTTCGCCCAGGCATACGTCATCGCGCACGAGGTGGGGCATCATGTTCAAAACCTTCTGGGGATCGCCGAAAAAGTGCATTCCCTGCGCAGCCGGGCGAGCGAAAGCGATTCAAATCGGCTATCGGTCATGATGGAGCTTCAGGCAGACTGTCTGGCCGGGGTTTGGACCCACCATGCCGACCGGTCCCGGCAGATTCTCGAGGCCGGCGACATCGAGGAAGCACTCAACGCCGCGAGCATGATCGGGGACGACCGGATGCAGCGCCAGTCCCGGGGGTATGTGACGCCGGACTCCTTCACGCACGGCAGCTCCGCGCAACGCGTACGCTGGTTCAAACGCGGCCTGGAAACCGGCGACATGGGCCAGTGCAACACCTTCCAATCGGACCGGTTGTAAGTGCCGCGAGCCCGGGGAGGGGTCTGCCGGTTGGCATGCGAGGCCGCCATCCCGCTTGACAATCTTCCGGCTGATGTGTAGTCATGGCGCTCGACCATTCGCGTCGAGCCATCCCGCGAATCGTTACCCCGCAGTTCGTTTTCTCTATCTATATCAAAGACGGAGGTCCTTATGAACGCCATCAGAAGAGTTGTTTGCATCGTTGCCGGGCTCTTTCTCATCGCGACCCCGATTCTGGCGCAGGAAATCACCATCGCGCTCGGCTCGGAGCCGACCACCCTGGACCCGCAAATTCGTGAAGACGGCGGCGAACGGGCCGTCAACGACAACGTCTATGAAACCCTCATGACCCGCTTGCCGGACGGCAAGCTGACCGCTGGCCTGGCCGCCGCGGAGCCCAAGCTGATAGATGCCAAGACGTGGGAGGTGAAGCTGCGTGCAGGCATCCAGTTTCACAACGGCGAGCCCTTCAATGCCGATGCGGTGGTTCATAGCGTCAAGCGCCTCATCGACCCTGGTTTCAAATCCGAGCAGATATCGTTCTTCTCCACCATCAAGGATGCCAAGAAGGTGGACGACCTCACCGTTCAGATCATCACGGACGGGCCCGATCCGATCCTGCCCGGACGGCTATACTGGATGAAGATGGTTCCGCCCGGGCATAGCAAGGACCCCAAGTTCGCCGAAACGCCGGTTGGGACCGGACCTTACAAGTTCGTGAAATGGAACCGCGGTCAGAATGTGATCCTCGAGACCAACCCTGCCTATTGGGGCGCCAAGCCGGCGATCCAGAAAGTGACGTATCGCTTTGTGTCGGATTCCGGCACGCGGCTGGCAGGATTGATGGCCGGCGAATTCGATCTCATCACGAACCTGCTTCCGGAATTCACCAAGAAGGTGCCGCAGGCCATTCACATGCTGGGCCTGGAACACCCGATCATCATCCTAAATGCCGACGGCGGGCCGACCAAAGATGTGCGCGTACGCAAAGCCCTTAACTTGGCCGTGGACAAGAAGGCCCTGGCCGAGGGGCTCTTTGAAGGCTACGCCCAGATCGCTCAGGGGCAGTTGTTGAGCCCGTCTTTCTTCGGCTTCAGCAAGTCGGTGGGGCCTTACCCCTATGACCCGGAAAAGGCCAAAGCCTTGCTGAAGGAGGCCGGTGCGGCCGGTGCGACGATCGAGGTCATCGGCACGGCCGGACGCTGGCTCAAGGACCGCGAAATGGTGGAGGCCGTGGCGGGTTACTGGGAGGCCGTCGGGTTGAAGCCCAAAGTGCGGATCTTCGAGTTCAACGAGTATCTGAATCGGCTGTTTGACCGCAAGACTCGAGGCGACGCTATTTTCGTTGTGAGCTCCAATGAACTCATGGATGCGGATAAGAGCTTCTCGGCTTACTACAAGGCCGGCGGCACCGGATCCTCCAACAACGACAAGGAACTGGCCGGCATGATCGATGCGGCGCGCTCCGAAACCGATGTCGCCAAACGCGCCACACTTTACGATCAGGCCGTCAAACGCGCCTACGAGCAGGCTTATTTCGTCTGGCTGCTCAATATCGAGGACATCTACGGCGTCAGCAAGCGGCTCGCCTGGCCGGGCCGGGTGGACGCCAAGATGCTGGTCAGCGAGATGAAGGTGAAATAAGAGGGGTTGGGCCGTTATTTTCTCAAACGTCTTTTGCAGGGCGCCGGGGTGATCCTGGGGGTCACGGTACTGGTTTTCATCGTGACTCGCCTGGTGGGCGACCCCGTCAAGGTCATGCTGCCCCTTGAGGCCACCGCCGAGCAGCGCGCGGAGTTTGAAAAACAGCTCGGTCTGGATCGCCCCATCTATATTCAGTTCATCGATTTCATGGATGGTCTCAGCCGGCTTGACTTCGGTGATTCCCTCTGGCAGCGCCGACCGGCCATGCGGATCGTCTTCGAAAAGCTGCCGCTTACTTTGGAATTGGCCTTGCTGGGCATCGGGCTGGCTTTTTTCTTATCGATACCGCTCGGAATCATCGCCGCCCTCCGGCCGGGAGGCGCCTCCGACCGCAGCACGGTATTTCTCAGCCTCATCGGGCTGTCGGTGCCGCAATTCTGGCTGGGGCTGCTGCTGATCGTCGTGTTTGCGGTTCAACTCGGCTGGTTGCCGACTTCCGGCGTCGACACGCCGGCCCACCTCATCATGCCCACCATTACCATGGCGCTGCCCGCTCTGGCGCGGCTGGTAATGATCATACGTTCTTCCATGATCGACGAACTGAACCAGCAGTACGTTCGGACATGCTTCGCCAAAGGACTTTCTTTCTACCGGGTCGTCGGCGTGCATGCGCTGCGCAACGCCGCGTTGCCGGTCGTTACGTTGTGCGGCTGGGAGCTCATCCGGGCGGTGGCCGGCTACTCGGTGGTGGTGGAAACGGTTTTCGCATGGCCGGGATTGGGGCTGACCGCCATTCAGGCCATCGAGCGCGATGATCTGATTCTTTTACAGGCCATTGTCTTCACGGTGGCCATCCTGGTGGTGCTGATCAACATCCTGATGGACGTGGTCTATAAGGTTATCGATCCACGGCTGAAGCTCGCATGACGATGGCCGCTACCGCTCCCAATCGACGCGAAGCGCAGATCGGCTGGATGAAGCCCCTGCTCCATGAGCTCTGGCGGGATAAGGCGGGATTCATCGGAATCGTCATGATCGCGGCCCTGATTCTCATGGCCGCCGCCGCCCCTCTGATTGCCCCGTATTCTCCGACGACGCAGGACCTGCGGACACGCCTGGCTCCGCCGGTCTGGGAGCAGAACGGCAGCTGGAAACATTTCCTGGGCACGGATCATTTGGGACGGGACGTGCTGTCCCGGGTGATTCACGGATCGCGCGTCTCTCTTACCGTGGGGGTTGCGGTCGTGCTGATCGCAGGGACGTTCGGCGTGGTCCTCGGGCTCATCGCCGGCTACCGCGGTGGCCGTATCGACAGCTTTATCATGCGCTGGATCGATACCCAGGTGGCGTTTCCGGGGCTGCTGATCGCTTTGATCATCCTGGCGGTTATCGGCCCCAGCATGCTGACCGTGATTCTGGTGCTTTCGCTGAACGGCTGGATGGTGTACGGCCGCCTGACCCGGGGCGCGGTGCTCTCGGTCAGGCAGACCGCCTATGTGGAGGCCGCCGAGATGGTGGGCTGCAGCGCCGTACGGGTCGTTTTCCGTCATATCCTTCCCAATCTGACCTCGCCGCTGCTGACCCTGGCCATTCTTGAGTTCGCGCGCATCGTCCTGGCGGAGGCCGCGCTCTCTTTTTTAGGAATGGGCATCCAGCCGCCGGCAACGTCCTGGGGTTTGGATGTGGCGACCGGAAAGAACTACATGTTCCGCGCCTGGTGGCTGGTGACCTTTCCGGGCATTGCCATCTCCATCACCGTGCTGGCCATCAATTTAGTGGCGAGCTGGATGCGTTTGATTTCGGATCCTCAGGAGCGCGAAAAACAGTTTGCGCGCCAGATGCGCGCCCGGCGAAAGAAGCGCGCGGCGCACGGCCTTCAGGAGACGCCATCATCATGACACCGCACCAGGAGCCCGCGTTGCTTGAAATCGACGGTCTGGTGGTTCATTTCACCACTCGACATGGCGTCGTTCAGGGAGTCCGCGGCGTGAATCTTTCCGTCCGACCGGGAGAAACCCTGGGGATCGTGGGCGAGTCCGGGTCGGGCAAGAGCGTCACCGTCCAGTCCGTCATGGGATTGGTCACCGTCCCCGGCGAGATCATCAGCGGCGACATCCGCTGGAAGGGCCGATCGCTGCTGGGCCCGGCCGCCCGAGCTTATATGGAGTCGGTGCGGGGCCGGGAGATAACCATGGTCTTCCAGGATCCGATGACCTCGCTCGACCCGCTTTTCACGATCGGCACTCAAATCACCGAGGTCCTGCGGCACCACCTGGGTATGGGCCGGAAACAGGCCCGGGACCGGGCCGCCGAACTCCTGGCCCTGGTGGACATCGGTGCGCCCGAGAAGCGCCTGAGCCAGTTTCCGCATGAGCTGTCCGGCGGCATGCGCCAGCGAGCGATGATTGCGATGGCGCTCGCCTGCCAGCCGCAACTGCTCATCGCCGACGAGCCGACTACGGCGCTCGACGTCACCATCCAGGCCCAGATCCTGGAGCTTTTAGCCGGGCTTCAGGACCGTCTCAAACTGTCCGTCATCCTGATCACTCACGACCTGGGGGTCATTGCCCAGATGTGTCACCGGGTGGCGGTCATGTATGCCGGCAAAGTCGTCGAAGTGGGACTGGCCGAAGACATTTTCGAACGGCCCGCCCATCCTTATACGCAGGGGCTTCTAAGGGCCACTCCGCGGCCGGACGAGGTCAGCGAACGCATGGTCGCGATCGAGGGGCTGCCTCCCAATCTGATTGCTCCGCCGCAGGGCTGCGCCTTTGTGTCGCGCTGCAACTGTGCGGGTCAAAACTGCTGCATGCAGCCGGAGATGATCTCCTATGACGAGGACCGCATGGTGTCGTGCTGGTGCGCCGGGCAGCAACAACCATGATGAATGAATCCGAAAACGGTCCACTGGTCCAGGTGCAGGGATTGACCGTGCGTTTCGATGCGGGCCGCAGAGGGTTCTGGGGCCAGCACCGCATGCAGGTTCACGCGGTGGAGGATGTGTCGTTTGCGATCATGCCCGGTGAAACGCTCGGGCTGGTCGGGGAGTCCGGGTCCGGCAAGAGCACGACCGGCCGCGCCATTCTGCGCCGGGTGCCGTTATCGGAAGGCCGCATCTTTTTCAAGGGGCGTGATATCACGCATGCGACGGCCGGGGATCTGCGGCCGCTGCGTCGCCATATGCAGCTGGTCTTCCAGGACCCTTACGCCAGTCTGAACCCGCGCATGCGCATCCGCGACATCGTTGCCGAGCCGTTGGTGGTCCACGGCATGGCTCCCACCTCTCGTGCGGCCGAGGCCAACGTAATCGAGCTGCTGCACCGCGTGGGGCTGCCGCCGGATGCCGGCAGCCGCTATCCGCATGCCTTCAGCGGCGGGCAGCGTCAGCGCGTGGGGATCGCCCGGGCGCTCGCCCTGAACCCCGAATTCATCGTGGCCGATGAGCCCGTCTCCGCCCTGGATGTATCGATCCGTGCGCAAATCGTGAACCTGCTGCAGGATTTGCAGAAGGATCTCGGCATTGCCTATCTTTTCATCGCCCATGATCTGGCGGTGGTGCGGCACATCTCGCAGCGCATCGCCATCATGTATGCGGGCAAGATCGTCGAACTCGCCGGCTGCACTGAGATTTACGCCAAACCGCTTCATCCTTACACCCAGGCGTTGCTTTCGGCGGTGCCCGTGCCCGACCCGAAAATCCAACGGGTTCGCCGCCGGATCACTCATGCCGGCGAGCCGCCGAACCCGCTGGAGCCCCCGCCGGGGTGCCGGTTCCAAAGCCGCTGCCCTCACCGCACGGGCCAGTGCCGGCTGCAGGCACCACCCCTGGAAGACCGGGGAGGCGGACACTTCGTGGCCTGCTGGAGCATCTGAATGAGTCAGCGCACTGCAAACACCCCGGATAATCCCGCCGATCCCACCCGCTGTTCGATCTGCTTCCGGTCAAGCGTATAGAGTCCTTGAGCTTTCATCCGTTCGAAATAGACCGAGCCTGAAAAGGTGTATTTCAGGCTGAGGATGCCTTCCTCCCGCATCTGCTTGCGAACGAATTGGATGGCATCGCCGATCGCCAGCGTGTCCGGTAGGACCAGCAGTTTTTCATGGCGGATCGATTTCACGGCGTTGTATCCGGCGAGGGCGCCCGTGCAGATGGCCTCGGTATGTCCCACCAGAAGGCCGGCCTTCTCGCCGCCGCAGAACAAATTGGCGACGCCTTCAACTCTCAGGGCGTCATCGCGGGGCGCCATGCCCACATAACGGATCGAATTGCCGAGTCCGCCGGCGTAGGGATCTTCATAGCGTGCATTCTCGAACCCCGGGACGGCCCGCAGAAGTTCCAGCGGGAAAAACGGGGTCATGAGCTTGGCGTGGCCCGTGTCGAGCAGGACGATGTTTTCCTCGAATTCAGGAATCGCGTACTGCTGGCAGCACTTGAGGGCCAGCTTGCCTTTCAGCACCTTCGATGGCGGCAGCGGGACCACCGCTACCCCTTTTTGATCAAGGGCGGCAACGATCTGGGGGTCAAGGGACTCCTTCAGAAGTTTGCAGGAGCCGCTCATGGCTCCGATTTGGTCGCCCTTGCGGCCGATCATCTCCTTGACGCCCGCCTTGGCGGTTACGCTCACCCGACCCCCGAACGAGTGGCAGCGCAGGACACACATGGCGCAGCCGTTGCCGTATTTATTGCAGTTTGCCGGTCCGCCGGCGGTGCCGGTGGCGTCGATAAACGCTTCGCCTTCATATCGTAAGGGTTCGTCGCCCTGCCGGGCCAAGACCGCCTGAATGGCCCCGCCGCTCATCTCGACATCCGTTATGCGGACCTGGCATTGGATCGAAATTCCTTTTACATGAAGGAGGCTTCGCACCATGGGCTCCATGCGCGCCACACTATAAAGATTGGAATGCCGATGGCCCGGGAACTCGATCTCCCGGTGCAGGCTGTTCCGATCGGCCAGTTCGAAAAGCTCGCCGCCGCCCATGGCAATCATTTCCTCTGCAGCCGTGTATCGGCCGTTGTTGCGCATGATCCCGCCGACCAGGCCGGTCCCCAGCAGCATATCGGTGCGCTCGATCAATACAACCTCTGCGCCCTGGTTGCGGGCGATCAAAGCGGCCGCACAGCCGGACCATCCGCCGCCGATAACGATAACTTTCATGAGTGCATCTCCTTCAACAGTTCAACAATTATTGAATCCGAAAAACCCCGGTAGCGCAGGAATCGCTGAAGTCGGAGCATTTTGTTCCGGGAATTCGCCTCCCCAGCCAATACTTTCCATTTTTTTTCAGCCGCCTGCCGGGCCAGCGACCGCTCTTCGGCCGAGGTCACGCCATCGCGAAGCTGCGCTTCGGTTGGCTCCCCTTCCAAGCCGCGTTTTTGCAATTCATAGCGGATGCGGCGTGTCCCCATTCCTTTTTGTTTCATCCGATCGATCAGCTGGCGAGTTACGCGGCTATCATCCAGGTAGCCCAATCGGCCGCATTCAGCGATGACCCGCTGGACCATATCCTCCTCAACGCCGCGGCGGCTCAACTTCTGCGCCAACTCAACGATCGAGTGGTCGCGGCGCGTAAGGATCCTCAAGGCAATGGTCAGCGCATTGCGATAGTTCGTATCGCCGGGATCTTTCATGCATTCACGCCTGAGATGGTTCGAGTTCGGCGCGCTGTTGAGACCAGCTGCTGTGTCGGGTTTGCCAAGGTGGCCATGCTGTTTACAGAGCCGTTTAGCGGAAAAAGGTCCTCATGGCAAGCTGGCGTGGCTTGCTCGTGTCGCCCGGGTCCAATTTTTGGAAAATGCGAAAAATTATGAAAAAAAACTAAAGTTGTTTGGAAACACGCCGATAATACCATCAAACGGGAAGGATGTTTGACACTGAAAATCAACTTTGTTAGCCTGTAAGCATATGACCGTCCAGCATGGCTGGGGGAGAGGGTAAGGAGCTAAAAATGGAAATTACTCCAAAAAATCAGACCGATATGATTGAAGCTTATGTGAATCAGGTTCAAGCGAAACCTAAAACTGAGGATGCTGTCGAAAAGGATGTCCGGCAGCAGGCTATCACCGCGGATACAGTGGTCATTTCCGATACTGCCAAGCGGATCCAGGAGGCCCGGTCCCAGCTCGAATCAATTCCTGATAGCAGACCGGAGAAGGTTGCCGAGATTAAACGCCGCATTGAAGACGGTACGTACCAGGTTGAGCCGGATAAAATCGCAGATAAAATGATCCGTGAATCCCTTCTGAATGATTTATTTAAATAAGTTCGACCAGTAAAATAACAAAAGGCGGCTTCGGAGTCGGTTCCGAAGCCGCCTTTTGTTATTTTAGATCGATTGCGTTGACGATGCCGGTCACGCCTCCGTGCTCGTGAATTGAAAAATGGATTTTCCAGCTCCGCCCTCCCGGCCCGACTTCTGATCTTCGCTGGAATAGATCAGGTTTTCACCTTTTTCAGTGAGCCTGAGGTTAAGGCTGGGCCCTTCGACATTTCCAACAATTTCCATCGATATGAGCTCTTGGATGGCTTTTTTAAAGAGTTTTTTCTCTTCGGCGTTGAGCTTTTTCAGGTAAACCAGCTCCAACCAATGAGGCGGAAGGATATCATCATTTTCCGCATTGAGAGCTCTGAACTTATCCAGAATATCTCGTTTGATGGTCTTCTTCTCCTTCATGACCACTTCCTCCGTCGGTGCTATGGCATTGAGTGGGTTATCTATTTATGTTATAATAACAAACAGTTATAATTTTACAAAAGCGTTGAACCGCATGTCAAAACGCCTGGCAATTCATGCAATAGGCATAGATCCCCTGAGGGTCATTGAATTGCATGATGTCGTCTCCAAGCGATTCCGATAACAGTCTTAGGATCGCCGGCGGCGAGGGCGCAACCGTTGCGATGATGCTACGGATAAATCCGGTGAATAGTTCATTTAACTGTTTCAGAATACGCTCCCGACGACTGAGCGGCTGTTGGATATAATCGACCGTATATTTTTCCATCCCGGCCTTTTGTGCCGCCGACGCGATTGCGTCGTCCAAACTGCCGAGCTTATCGACCAGGCCGAGGTCTCGTGCGGTTTGACCGGCCCAGACCCGTCCCTCGGCAACGCGTTCAACCGCACTCGGATTCATTTTGCGGCCTTCCGCTACCCGTGACAAAAAGGTCCGGTAACCCCGATCCATGATTTGATTGAGTGCGTCCGCCATCGCGGAGTTCATCGGGCGGCTGGGGTTAAAGGCATCGGCCAGACGGGTAGTGCCGACACCGTCATTGAAAACGCCCACTGTTTCCAAGCTGCGCTCAAACGTCGGGAATGCACTGAAGATTCCGATCGAACCGGTGACGGTTGCCGGAGCGGCCCAGATCTCCTCAGCCGCAGAGGCAATCCAGTAACCACCGGATGCCGCCACCGATCCCATGGACACCACCAGAGGCTTGCCCGCCGATTTCACCAGCTCGATTTCGCGACGAATGGTGTCGGATGCGAATGCGCTGCCTCCCGGGCTATCGATGCGGAGCACCACGGCCCGAATCGTTTCGTCTTTGCGCGTCTGCCGAATCAAGGAAGCGAGCGAATGGCCTCCGATTTTGCCGGCCGGCTGAATGCCATCGAGTATTACGCCTTGTGCGACGATGACCCCCACTTTGGGAGAGGGCTCACTGCTCTTACGGTCGGATCGGACCGCTTTCAGGTAATCATGGAAGCCAATCTGGTGAAATGTGCGCCTGGAAGGGTCCTCCCCAGCCAATTCAATCAACTCCTGCCGCACTTCATCGGCCGTCTTCAGCTCATCCACCAGCTTGAACGCCAGGGCGAGTTGGGCCGAATCCCCGGAATGATCCGCCAGGCGATCGGAAAAATGATTGGTGTAATCGTCAATCGTTTCCGGATCGATGCCTCTGGCCTTCGCGATATCCGCTTTGAAAGACGCCCACAACACATCCAACAACGCCGAGCTGGCTTCCCGGTCGAATTCCGACATGCTGTTGCGCATCAGCGGCTCGAGGGCCGACTTGTAGGTTCCAACCCGGAACACGTGAAGTTGAACCAGCAGCCGGTCAAGCGCCGTCCGAAAATAGTTCTGGTATATTCCGAATCCGGTCAGAAGTACGCCGCCCATGGGGTTCAGGTAAATCCGATCGGAATGGGCAGCCAGAAAATAAGCTTTTTGCGTGAAAAAATCGGCTGAAGCGATTACGGGTTTCCCGGATTTGCGAAACTGCTTGATGGCGCCGCCGACATCTTGAAGCTTGGTCAAACCGGCGTGTTTCAGTTTGCTCAAATCCAGCAGGACCGCTTTGATACGGGCATCCTCCCGGGACAGGTTCAGCGCGTCGATAACATCCCGGAGGATGGTCTCGGCCGTAACATCTTCTCCTAACAGGTCGTTGGCGAGGATGCCTTCCGAGCCCTGCTCAACGAGGGCACCCGCAGGCGAGAGAACCAAAACGGCGCTTTCGGGAAGCCGGTCGCGTCGGTCCATCAAGACCAGAGTCACCAGGAACGCTATTACGGCGATAAAAGCAATATTACCCACCACCCGTCTACAGAAACCGATCAGCTTCCAACCGAAAGCCAGCATCCATACTCTTAAAAAATTTTATTATTATCGACGTCATGATAAAGAGTACTCGCGCGCCTCAGTTGGTCTGTCCCGGGATTGTTTTTAACTTCGAAATATAAGACCTAAGTTGCAGTTGTAAAATGCCGTCCCGAGGTTTACTCCAAAATAGGTACGTGCAAGGTCGGCTTGCTGGGTCTGCTCTGCTTGGCATTCCTGACTGATGCCGGTTGACTCGGACATCGCAATTTTTTATGGTGGTCGGCAGGGATGTGCGCTCGAGTCGATCGGATAAAATTTTAAATTCATTGATTTTTCAAAGAAGTTCGGAAGGAAGCCGCAATTGAAGAAGTTCATGTTTTTTCTTTTGCTGATGCTTCTTCTTGCCGGTGGCGGCGTAGTTTTCATCTACCTTTCCATGCCCGCCGTCAGTCACTTGAAAATTCAAAACCCTCCAACCACCGCCCTGATCGAGCAGCGCATCCGAGAAGCGCAACGAGCCGGCAACGTACTTAAGATTCGTCAAGTTTGGGTCGGATTTGACGGCATTCCTGCACTTCTTAAGGAATCGGTGCGGGTGGCTGAAGATGCCCGTTTCTACGATCACGAAGGCATCGATTACGAAGAAATCAGCGAGGCATTGAAAAAGAACCTGGAGCAGGGCCGATGGGCGCGTGGCGCCAGCACCATTACCCAGCAGCTGGCTAAAAACCTATACCTCTCGACCGAAAAAACTCTCATCCGAAAACTCAAAGAGTATTTCCTGGCCCTGCAGCTTGAGAAGGAGCTGTCTAAAAGGAGGATTTTTCACCTGTATCTAAACGTAATCGAGTTGGGTCCAGGAATATTTGGTGTTGAAGCCGCTGCACGCCATTATTTTGGAAAAAGCGTCGGCCAAATGAGTCTGGAAGAAATCGTCCGGCTGACGGCCGTGATACCGAAGCCCTTATCAGAGAGCCCCGTACGCCAGAGTCGCTGGCTGAAATGGAAAGCCCGCTGGATCCTGTCGATTCTTTACAAAACAGGGCATATCCGCGCCGATCAATACCACCAGGCCGGCAGTGGGCTTAAATGACAAAAGGCCCTT
>JALOPB010000301.1 GCA_025454115.1 Desulfobacterales bacterium
CATCCGCATGGTGGTGACGCTGATTGCGCCGATCGCCATGGAAGACGGTCTGCGGTTTGCGATCCGCGAAGGCGGGCGCACCGTGGGTGCGGGCGTCGTAGCCAGGATCTTCGAGTAGGAGCGGCTGTAGCCGCGATAGAGATTAGGCCAGTAGCTCAATTGGCAGAGCGGCGGTCTCCAAAACCGCAGGTTGGGGGTTCGATTCCCTCCTGGCCTGCCACCAACACGTGTGCAGGGTACTGAAGTCTGAAAAATGAAGAGTAAAGTGGAAACGGGCAAGCCCTCGATCGTCAATACGCTGCTGTTGAGCGTGGCGACCGCATTGCTGGTCGCGGGTGTCGGAGCCTACTACTGGTTCCAGGATTTGGCCATCACCCCGGTGCGGGTGGTGGGCCTGATCGTCGTCGCCCTGGCCGCTTCCTTCATCGCGGCACAGTCGGACTCCGGCGCCGCGTTTTTCCGCTTCCTCAAGGAATCGGATATCGAACGGCGCAAGGTCGTCTGGCCGACGCACCAGGAGACCCTGCAGACGGCGTTGATGGTCCTGATTGTGACGATCCTGATCTCCCTGTTCCTGGCCGGCATCGACTGGCTGCTCGGCGCCGCGGTGCGCGCGCTGGTCGGGGGCTGACGCATGGCCAAGCGCTGGTTCGTGGTGCATGCCTACTCGGGCTTTGAAAAGCAGGTCATGCGTTCCCTGCAGGACCGGATCGAGCGGGCAGGCATGCAGGAACTGTTCGGACAGATCCTGGTCCCCACGGAGGAAGTGGTGGAGATGAAAGGCGGCCAGAAGCGCCGCTCCGACCGCAAGTTCTTCCCTGGCTATGTCCTGGTGGAGATGGAGATGACCGACGAAACCTGGCACCTCGTCAAGGATGTGCCGAAAGTGATGGGTTTCATCGGCGGCACGGCGGATCGGCCCGCTCCGATCACCCAGAAGGAGGCGGATGCGATTCTGAACCGGGTGCAGGAGGGCGTGGACAAGCCGCGTCCCAAAGTGCTCTTCGAGCCGGGCGAAATGGTCCGTGTCGTGGACGGGCCCTTCAATGACTTCAACGGCGTCGTCGAGGAAGTCGATTACGACAAGAGTCGCCTGAAGGTGGCGGTGCTGATTTTTGGACGTTCCACTCCGGTGGAACTGGAGTTCCATCAGGTCGAGAAGGCTTGATCGAACGAGCTGCGTGAGTTCTTCTTTCATCGCTGCGCGATGAGAACCGTCCTCACACAGCGGCGTTAAGGAGTTCGCTGCTGGCACTGCGTGCCATGGGCGAACATAGTGCGTTCAATTTGAACGTTGGTTCTTGCGGGGAGCTTTGCCGCTCGTCGGCGGGCGTTTGAACCCGGGGAGATAAAACATGGCCAAGAAAGTCGCAGCCTATATCAAGCTGCAGGTGCCTGCTGGCGCCGCGAACCCGAGCCCCCCAGTAGGCCCGGCGCTGGGTCAGCACGGTGTCAACATCATGGAGTTCTGCAAGGCGTTCAATGCCAAGACGCAGAGCCTTGAAAACGGCATGCCGATTCCCGTGGTGATCACGGTTTACTCGGATCGAAGCTTTACGTTTATTACCAAGACCCCTCCGGCCGCCGTGCTGTTGCGCAAGGCCGTCGGCATCCCCAAGGGCAGCAGCGAGCCGAACACCAAGAAGGTGGGTACTGTGACGCGCGCCCAGCTGGAGGACATCGCTCGCACCAAGGAGCCTGACCTGACCGCCGCCAATCTGGACGCAGCCGTCAGGACCATTGCCGGTTCGGCCCGCAGCATGGGCCTCATCGTGGAAGGAGTCGAGTGATGGCGCTGGGTAAGAGAATGAAAGCCATTCGGGAACAGCTGGAACCCGGCAAGGCATACGCGATCGACGAGGCGCTGGCCCTGCTCAAGAGCGCCAGCAAGGTCAAGTTCAAGGAGTCGGTCGACGTCGCGATCCGCCTCGGCGTGGATTCGCGCAAATCCGATCAGAACGTGCGCGGCTCCACGGTACTGCCGCACGGCACGGGCAAGTCGGTACGGGTCGCAGTTTTCGCGCAGAGCGAAAACGCTGACAAGGCCCGGGCGGCCGGCGCGGACGTGGTCGGCATGGACGACCTGCACGACCTGATCAAGGGCGGCGACCTGGCTTTCGACGTGGTCATCGCCACGCCGGACGCCATGCGGGTCGTCGGCAAGCTCGGCCAGGTGCTGGGCCCCCGCGGCCTGATGCCCAACCCGAAGGTGGGCACGGTCACCACCGATGTCGAGACTGCGGTGAAGAATGCGAAGGCGGGCCAGGTGCGCTATCGCACCGACAAGGCCGGCATCGTGCACAGCACGATCGGCAAGGTGGACTTCGAGCTGGACGCCCTGAAAAGCAATCTCCACGCCCTGATCCACGACCTGATCAAGTTGAAGCCGCCGGCGTCCAAGGGCACCTACGTGCAGAAGGTCGCCGTATCCACCACGATGGGTCCGGGCATCCAGGTAGACAAGGCTTCGCTGGATCTCTGAGAACACCGAATTCTTCACCCGGCTGATACGGCGGGTGGAAAAAGGGCGGGCTGCCCTGGCCGGAATTCGACCAGGTAGACCGTCGAAGACCGCAGGCGCGGTGCTTCTTCCTGCAATGCAGGGGAGAAAATCCGCTTAAGGGCTGGCCGGGCAACCGGCCGCAGCCTGCGCAGATGGTGGGCCGCCTGACCACTTGAGCGCTCACGCCGGCTTTGGGAACGGAGCAGGCGAGAGTGCTCAGGTGGTCAGGACCCCACTGGAATCGAGTCGACTGCCCGGGCAACCGGTCAAGAGGCTCCAGGAGGTAACCAATGGCGCTCAATCTTGAGCAAAAGAAAGCAGTTGTCGCCGAAGTGGCCGAAGTGGCCGCCAAGGCGCTGGCCGCCGTAGCAGCAGAGTATCGAGGCCTCACCGTCGAGGAAATGACCGATTTGCGCGTCAAGGCGCGCAAGAGCGGCGTTTACGTCAAGGTGGCCAAGAATACGCTGGTGCGCAAAGCTGTTGCAGGGACCGAATACGAATGCATGCAGGAAGCGCTGACAGGACCCATCCTGTTGGCTTTCAGCATGGACGATCCCGGTGCCGCCGCACGCCTGGTCAAGGATTATTCCAAGGACCATTCCAAACTGATCGCACGGCTGGTTGCCGTGGGCGGTCGACTGTACGACGCTTCCGAACTGGAGCGTCTGTCCAAGTTGCCCACCTACGAGCAGGCCATTGCGATGCTGATGGGCGTGATGAAGGCCCCGATCGCCAAATTCGTGCGTACCCTCGCCGAACCGCATGCCAAGCTGGTGCGGACCTTGGCCGCTGTGCGCGATGCGAAGCAGGCTGCTTGAGTTCTTAACCGAGTGGGCTTTTGACCCAAACACTTAACGATTACGGAGACGACAATGGCCGTTTCAAAAGAAGACATCCTGGAAACCATTTCCAACATGAGCGTGATGGAAGTCGTGGACCTCATCAGCGCGATGGAAGAGAAGTTCGGCGTATCTGCCGCTGCCGCCGTGGCGGTAGCAGCTGGCCCCGCGGCCGGCGCTGAAGCCGCCGCCGCCGTTGAGCAGACTGAGTTCAACGTGGTGCTGGCCTCTTTCGGGTCGCAGAAGGTACCGGTGATCAAGGCGATTCGCGAGATCACGGGCCTGGGCCTGAAGGAAGCCAAGGATCTGGTCGAAGGCGCGCCTTCCACCGTCAAGGAAGGGGTTTCCAAGACCGAAGCCGCGGACATCAAGAAGAAACTCGAAGAAGCAGGCGCTACTGTCGAGGTCAAGTAAATCTTCTTCCCGGTTTCGGGAATGAAGAAATGGGCTGGGGACGCAGGTCCCCGGCCTGTTCCTGTTTGTATTTCGAATGATTTGAACGCACGGGCGGAATCAACATGAGTTACTCATTCACGGAAAAAAAGCGTATCCGCAAGGATTTCGGCAAGCGCAGGTCCATCCTCGAGGTGCCCTACCTGCTGGAAACGCAAATCCGCTCCTACGCGGAGTTTCTGCAGCTTGACGTTCCGGCGGAAGAGCGCCGTGACCGTGGTTTGCACGGAGCGCTGAAGTCGATATTCCCGATCGTGGCCTATTCAGGCAATGCCGCTCTGGAATACGTCAGCTACAAGCTGGGCGATGCGGTGTTCGACGTGAAAGAGTGCAAGCTGCGCGGCATGTCTTACGGCGCGCCGCTGCGGGTCAAGGTGCGCCTGGTTATCTATGACAAGGAGAGTTCC
>JALOPB010000302.1 GCA_025454115.1 Desulfobacterales bacterium
CGGCGCCGAGGGGGCCGCCATCGAAAAGGACTTCCTGGAACGCGCACGGCGCTACGGCATCCGCATCCTGGGGCCGAACTGCCAGGGCGTCATCAACACCGACGCCGAGATCCGCGCTTACTGCAACTTCACTTTCACGAAACCGGACCCGGGCTTCATCTCCATCGTCGCCCTGAGCGGCGGCGTGGCCGAAGTCATTCACCAAGCCTTCGCCCAGATGGGGGTGGGCACCCGCATCTACGCCTCCAACGGCAACGCCGTGGACGTGACCATCCCTGAAATCATGAGCTACCTGGGGGAGGACGAGGGCACCCGCGTCATCGTGACCTACGTCGAAGGCCTGCGCGACCCGGCCAATTTCATGAAGACCGCCGCCGCGGTCGCCGCGCGCAAGCCCATCCTGGCCATGAAGGCCGGCCGCACCAAGGAGGGCGCCAAGGCCGCGGCCTCCCACACCGGCGGCCTCGCCAAGGAGGACATCGCCACTGACCTGATCTTTAAGAAAGCCGGCGTACTCTCCTTCCGCGACGAGGGCCACCTGATCCAGGCCGCCGCCGCCTTCGCCACCCAGCCGATCCCCCGGGGCAACCGAATCGGCATCATCACGAACACCGGCGGTCCGGCGGTCATCGCGACCGATGTGCTGGTCGCCGCCGGCTGCTCACTGCCCCCGCTCTCGGAGCCGACCCGCGCCCTGCTCAAGGAGAAGCTCTACCCCGAGGCCTCGATCGGCAACCCGGTGGATGTGCTCGCCACCGGCACGGCCCAGCACTACCGGGCCTGCATGGACGCCATGATGGCGGACGACAGCTTCGACGGCGTCTTCGTCAACTTCGTGACCCCGTTCTTCGTGGACAACGAAAGCATCGCCCGCGAGATCGTGGCCGTCAGCCAGCAGCGCCGCAAGCCGCTGGTCTGCAATCTCATGACCGACAAGCAGCAATGGTCGGAAGTCGTCCGCATCCTGCGCGAGGGCGGGGTTCCGTGCTACCCGCTGCCCGGCGAAGCGGCCCGAGCCATGGCGGCCCTGGTGCACTACCACGCCATCCGCAGCCGCGAAACCGCCGAGGCCCAGACGTTCGCCGACGTCCAGCCGGACAAGGCCCGCAAGATCATGGCCAAGGCCCGTGCGGCCGGCCGCGCGCAGTTGGCGGCGGCGGAAGTCTACGGCATCCTCGACGCCTACAAGATACCGACCGCCAAGTGGCGCCTGGCGGCCGGTCCGGAGAGCGACATGGGCGGGGTGGCGGTGAATCTCGGCAGCGCCAGCGCCGTAAAGCGCGCCGCTGGCCAGATGCAAAAGGCCGTCACCGCTCCGGACCTGCGCTTCTTCGTTCAGAAATACCTTCCGGGGGGACTCGAGATCATCATGGGCGCCAAGGCCGAAGAGGGCCTCGGCCATGCGGTCGTGTTCGGACTGGGCGGTATCCACGTCGAAGTCCTGAAGGATGTGGTTTTCAATCTCACCCCGGTCAGCGCTCCGGAAGCACGCGAAATGCTCGCCGCCGTCAAGAGCGCCCCGCTGTTGAGCGGCGTGCGCGGGCAGACCGGCGTTAACCGCGAAAAACTGGCAGAGATCCTGCAGCGGTTGTCTCAATTGCTGACCGACCTTCCGGATATTCAGGAAATGGATCTGAATCCGATCATGGCCTTCGCCGACAGGGCGTTCGTGGTGGATGCAAGAATCAGCATAAAAGAACCCGCCTGAAAACGGCTGATTCTTTTAGAGGGAGGGAAACCATGGCCAGCTGGCTCAACCTGGGTCAGATCTTGAAAGTCAATGCAAAGAAGTTCCCGCACACCGTCGCGTTAAAGGACCACGAACGCGGCTTCACCTATCCGGAGGTGAACCGCCGGGTCAACCAGCTGGCCCATCGATTGTCGGCCCTCGGTTTGAAAAAGGGCGACAAGGTCGCGGTGCTGCTGGAGAACAGCATCGAGATCGTCGAGGCCTTCCTCGCCACGGCCAAGACGGGCATCGTCATCGTCCCGATCAACTTCCGGCTGATCAGCGCCGATGTGGAATACATCGCCGACAACGCCGACGCCAAGGCCTTCATCGTCCACGACGAGTTCGTGGGCACCCTGGAGCCGATCCGGCCGCGGCTGGGAAAAATCCCGGCCGAAAACTATATCGTCGTCGGCCGCCCCACCCCCGGATACCGCACCTACGAAGAGTTCATCGCCGGCGCCCCCGAAACGGAGCCGCCGGGCGAAGTGCTGCCGCAGGACACCTGGATCCTGATCTACACCTCCGGCACCACCGGCAAGCCCAAGGGTGTGGTGCGCACCCACGAGTCGCATATCGCTTTTTACCTGATCAACGCCATCGACTTCGGTTTCAACGAGCACGACGTCTGCATGAACGTCATGCCGTTGTGCCATATCAATTCGACCTTCTTCACCTTCACCTTCACTTATATCGGCGCATCGGTGTACATCCATCCTGCCCGCTCCTTCCGGGCGGAGGAAATCCTTGAAATCGTCGCGCGCGAAAAAATCACCTTCATCTCCCTGATCCCGACCCACTACAACCTGATCCTGAATGCCGCGCCGGAAGGACGCCGACATGACCGCAGCTCGATCCGCAAACTCTTATGCTCGTCGGCACCGGTGCGCAAGAGCATGAAGCTCGCCATCATGGAGTTTTTCCCCGGCGTTCAGCTCTACGAGGCCTACGGTTCGACCGAGGCCGGCATCGTCACCGTGCTCAAGCCCGAGTACCAGATGAAGAAGCTCGGATCGATCGGCTTCGAGTCTCTGGGTACCGAATTCGTGAAAATCCTGGATGCCGATAAAAACGAGGTGCCGGTCGGGCGGGTGGGCGAGCTCTATTCGCGCGGACCCATGTTGTTCAGGGAATACTACAAGTTGCCGGAGAAGACGGCGAGCTCCTTTCACCAGGGCTGGTTCTCCGCCGGCGACATGGCCACGCGGGACGAGGATGGGTTCTTCCACATCGTCGATCGCAAGGACAACATGATCATCACCGGCGGGGAGCATGTCTATCCCAGCGAAGTGGAGGAGGCCGTCGGCAGCCATGAATGCGTGTTCGACTGCGCGGTGGTCGGACTGCCCGATGAAAAGTGGGGCGAGAAGGTGGCCGCCGTGGTCATCACCCGGCCCGGCGTCGATCCCCAGAGCATCACCGAGAAAGACATCATGGAATGCTGCCGGGAAAAACTGGCCGGCTACAAGCGTCCCAAAGAAGTCATCTTCATCGCGCAGGAGGACATGCCCCGCACGCCGACCGGAAAAATCCTGCACCGTATCCTGAAGGAGCGGCTTCGAGTTCAGAAGAAGTGAAACCTTAATCCCAATCCGACCGGAGGTTCCATCCATGCTCACGAAAGCGTTCATTCCCTACAAAGGCTATTTCAGCTCCCCGTTCGCCCGCTGGCAGGGCAGCATGGCGAACGAGCACGCCATCATCCTGGCGGCCGAGACCGCCAAGCGCTGGCTGGCCGAGAAGCGCATCGACCCCAAGGGATTCGACTACGTCTATCTGGGGCTCACGGTGCACCAGCACCAGGGCTTTTACGGCGGCCCCTGGGCGGCGGCGCTGATGGGAGCGGCCGGCGTTCCGGGCCTGTGGGTGAGCCAGGCCTGCTCGACGTCCACCGTCGCCATTTACTCCGCGGCCATGGGCGTGGAGACCGGACTTTTCAGCGCGCCGTTCTGCCTGATGACCGACCGCTGCTCCAACGGCCCGCATGCAGTCTGGCCCAATCCCGCCGGTCCGGGCGGGCAGGTCGTATCCGAGAACTGGCTGATGGACAACTTCAACAAGGACCCATGGGCCGGCCAGGCCATGATCAAGACCGCTGAAAATGTGGCCAAGGAAGAAGGCATCACGCGTAAGGAATGCGACGCGGTTGCGCTGCAACGCTATCAGCAATACCAGGATGCGCTTGCCAACGACCGTGAGTTCCAGAAGCGCTATATGTATCCAGTGATGATCAAGGTCTCCAAGAAACAGACCATCATGCTCGATGCGGACGAGGGCGTCATGAGCACCACGGCCGAGGGCCTGGCCGGACTCAAGCCGGTTCTGCCCGACGGCGTGCACACGTTCGGGGCTCAGACCCACCCGGCCGACGGCCACTGCGGGTTGATCGTCGCCAGCCGCGAGAAGGCCAAATCCCTGAGCGCGGATCCGTCCGTGGAAATCCAGATCCTCTCCTATGGCTACGCCCGGGTCAAACCCGCCTTCATGGCGGCAGCGGTCTACCCTGCCGCCCAGATGGCCCTCGACGGCGCTAACATTAAGGCCAAAGACGCAATAGCCATCAAGACGCACAACCCCTTTGCCGCCAATGACGTGTTTCTGGCCAAGAAGCTCGGTGTCGACGTGATGACCGGGATGAACAACTACGGCTCATCGCTGATCTTCGGCCATCCCCAGGGACCGACCGGGGGCCGTCTGATCATCGAAGGCATCGAGGAAGTGGTGATGAAGGGCGGCGGCTATCTCCTGTTTGCCGGTTGCGCCGCCGGCGACACCGCCGCTGCCATGGTGCTGAAGATCGGCTGACGGGCAAGCCTGAAATGGCTGCCGGGAAACGGGCCGGCAGCCATGCGTCTTGGCTAATCTCAGGCGGGGCGGGGTGTTCGCCGCAACGCGCCACCGCCATGCCTTCGACGACCCAGCGACCGGCAGCAAGCCCGCTCCATGCGTGTCCGGACAGCCCCGAAGGACCGACCCTCACGGAGCCGTCAACCGTCTCTGCCTGTCCGCAGTTCCTCTAGACGGCTTGGGGGCGCGGCAGAATCACCTGAAAAATTGGCGGCGGCGCGTTGCGGCGAACACCCCGCCCCGCCTTTTTTTGCGAAGGACCCATGACGATTACGCGCAGCGACCTGGAAGTTCTGGCTCAAGACGCCGCCTTCCCGGACAAGACTCCCTACCGGAGCCTTTCCGTCCGACAGATCCAGGAGCTTTCGCAGCAGACCGGGATGACCGGCCGGGAAATTGAGCGGGCCGCTTTGGAAAACGGCCTGGTCCCGGAGCGCTATGCCCGCAACATGCGGACCTTTTCGCTGGCCGACCAGGCCACCCTGCTCAATTCCCATGCCGGCGTGGTCGGCCTGGGCGGTCTGGGCGGAACCGTGACCGAAATCCTGGCGCGCATGGGCGTGGGCCGCCTGACGCTGATCGACGGCGACCGTTTCGAAGACAGCAACCTGAATCGGCAGCTGCTGAGTTCGCTCTCGAATTTATCCATGCCCAAGGCCGACGCCGCGGCCCAGCGCGTCCGCCAGATCAATCCGTCGACGGATGTGACCGTTCACGCCTGTTTTCTCACCGCAGAAAACGCAACCGGCGCTTCGAGGTCGAGGACGCCTGCCGGCTCATCGGGTGTCCCATGGTTTCTGCAGCGGTGGCCGGCACGTCGGGCCACATCACCGCCATTTTCCCGCAAGACCGCGGCCTGCGCCTGGTATACGGCGAGCCGGAGAGCCTGCCGTCGAAAGGCGCCGAGACGTCTCTCGGAACGGTTCCCTATTCC
>JALOPB010000303.1 GCA_025454115.1 Desulfobacterales bacterium
AAAGCACCGGTCCGGGAATAGAATTTTGACTTTCAGGATGATTTTCTCACGGGTGATCTCATCCACATTGGCCAGGCTTTCGTCCATGATGAGCAGGTCAAAATCCTGCAGGAGGTAACGGATCAGGTTGGCACGATTCTGCTGGCCGAGCGAAAGCCGATGGAAGCGCGCGGCAACATTGGCCTCCATCCCGAAGGTCTCGATCAGCTCGTCCATCCGGCGGCGGCCGGCGAGCGGGGCGATTTCTTCGAAATGCGCACGGACGTTCGACCAGCCCGGCAGGCGTTCGAGGTTGTACGTGTAGAGCACTCTCCGGATTCCGTTTTCGGTGATGGCCCCGTCGAATCCTCCGATCGCGCCGCTCAACAGTCTGGCCAGAGTCGTCTTGCCAACCCCCGAAGGCCCGAAAAGGGCGTGAAATCCGGGGCCGTTCAGGCGAAAATTCAAATCGGCGAACACCTCTCCGGCGACTTTCGGATACCGGTAGGAAATATGCCGGCCCTCAAGCGGCATGGAATTCTGGGCCTCCGTTTCAATTTTTTTCGGTTGATGCAAATCCCTTGAGTGTATATCAATATAATTACAGATTCTCAACCGGCGCCGGAAGCACTGCCTGCGCAAGAGCGGTTCGCACGATTTTTGGGTTATTACTCCGGCAAGTAAACAGGTTCAACCTGAGTTGAGGTTCGGCGGAGCGGGTTTTCAACCGCCGCGCACCGCCACCCATTTTTCAGCAACCACATGAGGTAGCGGATGGCCTTTGTTCAGCCTGCCAGCCTGCAAGGACGCTTTGCTCTGTTTTTAATTCTGCCCGTCACGGCACTCCTGGTCGTCATGGGAGTGGCCGGTTTTTTCTACGCTCGCGACTTGCTGCTCGACCAATGGCGTGAAGCGGCGCTGCTCAAACTGCAGCGTGCTGCCCACCAGATGGACATGCACCTCGCCGGTATCAAGGAAGGCATCCGGCTCTTCCATGAGACGTCCGGCGCCCAGTACGACGAATCCTTTCATGCCTGGGCTCTCGACCGGTTGAGCCGCCGGGAGGGGGTCATCGATGTAACGCTCAGCTGGAACAAGCGGGGAGACACGACCTCTGCCGAGCCTGAAGCGGGTCTTCATCCCCAAACCCCGGGACGAGGTTCCCGCATCATGGGCAAGGCCTGGCGGCTCCGCCGGTTTCACAGCGCCAGCATCCGGGAAATAACGGCTCCACGCTTCGACGCCCGGGGGGAACACGGTACGGTGAGTATGATTTCAGAGCTTCTCGACGAACATGGGCAGGTCATCGGGACGCTTGACGTGGTGGCCAATTTTGATTTTCTCTTCAAGCACGTGGTGGAGTCCGGGTGGTGGCAGAGCAACAAGGCCTTTCTCGTGGATGAGCACGGTCAGATCCTGGTCTGCACCGTGCCGGAGCGGCATGGGCTGATGGGGGCCGCCGGGGATCCGCTTGAACTCGCCACCGTTGAAGCCATGGCGGCCCGGCCGCTCGGGACGGTTCGCGGCGAGGGTCATCCGCCGTCCGAGATCAGCGGGTTTTTCCGTCTTGAGGAAGCGCCCTGGTTTCTCGTGATGATTGCTCCCGGCCGCGAAATCTTAGCGCCTATCATTGAGTTTCGGTGGGTCTATTCGATTTTCGCCATTGGATTCTTCGCGTTGATTGTGGCCCTGATCCGCTGGGTCACCGGACGATTGGCCTCCGAAATCCGCAACGTATCTGCAGCCGCGCTCCGTCTATCGCAGGGCGAGTTCGGAGAAAGTCTGCCGCAACGAAGCCGCGATGAAGTCGGTGAGCTGACCCGCAGCTTCAATTTAATGACGAACCAGCTCCGGGAACGTCTGCACTTGAAGGAAGCCTTGAGCCTGGCCATGGAGGTCCAGCAGAACCTGCTGCCCAGCCGGCCGCCGACGGTTCCGGGCCTCGATCTGGCCGGCCGCAGTCTCTACTGCCAGGAAACCGGCGGTGATTATTTCGACTATATCCTCCGGTCCGGCTCGACCGGCCGCCAACGACTGTGCGCAGCCGTCGGCGACGTGGTCGGCCACGGGCTCTCGGCCGCCCTATTGATGACCACCGTGCGTGCCCTGCTGCGCAGCCGGCTCGACCAGCCGGGCCCGATTGCCGAAGTCGTGAGCGATGTCAATCGGATGCTGCATCAGGACACGGCCGCCAGCGGCAGTTTTGTTACCCTCTTCCTGTTGGAGGTGGATCCGTCCGCCGGCCAATTCGAATGGGTTCGGGCCGGCCATGACCCGGCCCTGATGTATTGTGCAGCCACCGATGATCTTCAGGAACTGGGCGGGCCGGGAATGGCGCTGGGAGTCGACGATGCCGGGTCGTACCTGAGCGGGTCAAAATCGAACCTGAATACCGGGGATGTGTTTTTGATCGGTACCGACGGCATTTGGGAATCCCGTAATTCAGCGGCAGAAACGTTCGGCAAGGAGCGCCTCGGCCGGATTCTGAGAGACCATCATCGTCAGGATGCCGAAAGCATCCTGCGCGCGATCTTGAGCGCCCTGGAGGAATTCCGCGGGCAGAAGGATCTGGAGGACGATATCACATTGATGATTGTCAAAGCAGTCGCCGTTATTACTCCGGCTCTAAAATAGCCTCAATGCGGCCTTATCACTCATCGGCGGGGCGGGTTTTCGGCCGCAGCGCACCGCGACCAGCCATGCGCCGAAAATAAAAAAGCAGAAGCCCTCCGGCGGCGATCATCGCGGCGCAAAGCAGCTGGCCCATCGAGAAGACGCCGACCACAAACCCTAAATGCGCATCCGGTTCACGATAGAACTCAATGAAAAATCTTACCAGACCGTACCCGATCAGATAGAACGCGAGCATGGCACCCCTCGGCGCCTTCGCCCGGCGGATGCCCCACAGGATTACAAATAGGAAGACCCCCTCGAAAAACGCCTCATATAATTGGGAGGGATGGCGCAAGGCCTTTTCCGGCGCGAGCGGAAAATACATGCCGATGGGTGCGGTGGTAGCCCTGCCGTAAAGCTCCCCGTTGATGAAGTTGCCCAGGCGGCCGAAGGTGTAACCCAGCGGAATGCCTGGAATATAGAGGTCCGCAATGTCGCGCAGGCGGATGCCGTGCCTGCGGGCGTATAGCCAGGCCGAAATGAGAATGCCGATAAGGCCGCCATGGTAAGACATGCCGGAGATGCCGGTGAAGGTGATTCCATTCGAAAACTCGAAGGGCAGAACTATTTCAAGCGGGTGTTTGATAAAATAAGCCAGATTGTAAAACACCACATACCCGAGCCGGGCCCCGACCATGAGCCCCAGGATGATAATGGTGGTCAAATCGTTGACCTGCTGGCGGGAAATCTGAAAGCGGTCCTCATGCTTCAGGCGATAGAGCACCAGGCCGTAAGTAATGGCAAAGGCCACGAGGTACATGAGCCCGTAATATTGCAGCTTGAAAGACCCGATCTGAAAAATAACCGGGCTGAGGTGCTGCGGCAGGTGCTGCCACCAGTTCCAGAAGCCTTCCATTATTTCGTGTCCCCCCATCGGATTCGCCCGTGTCCGGACGGGCTTGGCTCATCGGTCAGTGATCTTAGTGGGGCGACCTATAGATGTCAACCAGCGGACGGCGGCTCTTGACGGAAGGTTGCAACCTCGTGCGGCTTCATGGCAAACTTCTGACAAATAGACCTTGATATGGATATAATCATCAAGTAATCATACGGTTAATAACCGGTTGCTGTTCGCTTACATCCAGAAATTAAAAACGGTATGGGGTCTTTCAACCAGAAAAGGAATGACAACAACCGGTGAACTCTTATCCGTGCATATCCAGCTTGTATCCGATCACTGTCGAGCGCAGGTCCGATGATGCCGTCGAGATCCGCTGGAAGGAAACAGCCGGTCGCGACGGTCTGGCGGTCTACCGCGGCGACTCACCCGAGCGCATCCAGACGGCTTCGCCGTTGGCGGAAGTGACAGGGGGCGGCTCGGTGACCCTGTCCGGCCTGGCCGCGGACAGCCCGCACTTCTTCAAGCTGGTTGCCGCCGATGGCGCGTCGGCAATCGTCGGCGAGCGCCGCCCCGTCGTGGAAGGGGCCCCCAACTTGCGCGATCTGGGCGGATACGAGGCGACCGACGGCCGACGGGTGAAATGGGGCCGGATTTTCCGATCGAGCAATCTCGGCAACTGGGGATCAAGCTCGTCTGCGACTTCCGCACCGAAGCCGAGGCGCACAAGCAGCCCAACCGATTCCCGGACTCGCCGGCCGTCGATTATGTTCGGCTTCCCATCCAGCACGGCGAATTCGAGCCCACAACTGTTTTCGAACGCATCAAGAGGGGTGATTACGACTGGATCTCT
>JALOPB010000304.1 GCA_025454115.1 Desulfobacterales bacterium
GATGGCGAAGTGGACTTCGCCATCAGCTACCACCCGGCGGAGGCCTCCAAAATGATTCTCGACGGTCTCTATCCGGAAACCGTTCGCACCTTCGTGTTCGAGGAGGGCACCATCGCCAACACGCACTTTGTGGCCATACCGTTCAACGCCGCGGACACGGCGGGGGCCATGGTGGTCGCCAACTTTTTGATCTCGCCCGAGGCCCAGCTCAAAAAGGCCGACGCCTCGGTCTGGGGCGACTTCCCGGCGATCGATATCGGTCGTCTGGAACCGGCCTGGCAGGCCCGGTTCGCAGCCCTGCCGCGCGGCGCAGCCACCCTGCCGAACGATGTGCTGCAGCAGCGCCAGCTTCCCGAACCTCCCTCGGAAATCCTCATCCGCCTCGAACGGGGGTGGGATGAGCACGTGCTCAAAGGGCGATGATCACCCAGCCCGCCACGACGGTCAGCGTCTTCCGCGCCCGCACCCCGCAACGCCCGCAAATTCTCTTCGGCCTTCTGGCACCTGCGCTGGCTGTGGTGACGCTCCTCTTCGGCGGCGGCCTGGCCCTGGGGATAGTTCAAAGTTTAGGGCATCTGCCGGCGGCCGGGATGTCGTCCCTGACGCTGGATCATTTCACCCGCGTGCTGGCGGACCCGGATTTCTTCAAGAGTCTCGGGCTGACGCTTTATCTGTCGCTCACGTCCACGCTGGTAGCCGCCGCGATCAGCGTCGCTGCGGCACTGGTGTTCAATGCTCTGGCCGGCCGCAGCCGGGCCGTTCAGTTCGTCTTTCAAATCCCCCTCACCGTCCCGCATCTGGTCATTGCCGTCGCAGTCGTCTTCATGCTGGCGCCCAGCGGGCTGCTGGCGCGCGTCCTGCAGACGATCGGATTCATCTCATCCCCAACGGATTTTCCGCTGCTGGTCAACGACTCCTGGGGAGTGGGAATCATGGCGGCCTATGTTTGGAAGGAGGTGCCGTTCATCACCTTGATGATTCTGGCCGTGCTGCGAGCCGGCGGTGCCGAGCTGCTGGATGTCGGCCGCACGCTCAACGCCGGACGCTGGCAACGCTTCCGCTACATCACCCTGCCGATGATCTTTCCGAGCCTCGGTGCGGCCAGCCTGATCGTGTTCGCCTATACCTTCGGCGCCTTCGAAGTTCCGTATCTGCTAGGTCAAACCTACCCCATGATGCTGCCGGTCTGGGCGTACAAAGCCTACAGCGATGTCGATCTCCTGTCTCGGCCGGAAGGGATCGCCGCGGGGCTGGTGATTGCGGCGGTGGTCACAGCGGCGATCGCCCTGGCTCAAGGGTTGACTCAGGCGGCGCGCCGTCGCGGAGCCCTGCTGTGAAACGGCGGCTCTTCAGCAGTGTGGTGGCCGCAGCCGTGCTGCTGCCGTTCGCGCCGCTCGCGCTCTGGGCCTTCAGCCACCGCTGGTATTTCCCGCAGGTGCTCCCCGAGCAGTGGGGGCTGAGAGCCTGGACGTATGTGTTCGGCACGGCCGGCACTCAGCTGACGGACGCCCTGATTCAGAGCGTGCTGGTGGCGGCGACGACGGCCATCCTTTCGGTCATCGGCGGGGTTCCGGCCGGGCGCGCCCTGGGGCTTTATCACTTCCGGGGCAAGGATCTCCTGTCGATGGTTCTGATGCTGCCGATCCTCGTACCGGGTTTGTGCGTCGCCATGGGGCTGCATCTGTGGATGCTCAAGCTGGGGATCGCGGCAACCTTCGCAGGCGTGGTACTGATCCACTTGACCGCCTGCCTGCCGTATGCCGTCTTCGTCATGTGGGGGGTGTTCTCGAACTACAACCTGGAGTTCGAGGATCAGGCCCGCTCTCTCGGGGCATCATCGGTTCAGGTTGTTTTTCAGGTGATGATCCCGCTCACCTTCCCCGGCATCGTGGTGGCGGCGCTGTTTTCTTTTTTATTGTCCTGGAGCCAGTATCTGAGCACCCTCATCATCGGCGGCGGCAACATCGTCACGCTGCCGATCCTGCTCTTCGCCCTGATGGGCAGCGGCGACCGGCCGGTGGCGGCCGCCGTCAGCATCGTGTTCGTCATCCCGGCTCTGGCAGCACTGGCGGCAAGTGCCCGGTATCTGGGAAGCCGGCGAATGTTAGGGGTCTGGTGACATGGGGATCCTGACGCTCAGCGACCTGGCCGTCGCCTACGGCGGAGAAACCGTAGTCCATGGACTGAACCTGGATGTCTCCGAGGGCGAGCTGGTATCGCTGCTGGGGCCGAGCGGTGCCGGCAAAACAACGATTCTCAAAGCGGTGGCCGGTTTGGTGGCGCCTGCTCGCGGGGACATCCGTATTGACGGGCGTTCGGTCCGCGGACGGCCGCCTGAAAAACGCAGCGCCGTCATGGTTTTCCAAAACCCCCTGCTCTTCCCGTTCATGAACGTCGCACAGAACGTCGGTTTCGGGCTGCGCATGCAGGGCGTGGCGTCGGAGGAGGCACGCAGCCGCATCCGGAACATTCTGGAACTGACCGGACTCACGGGCCTTGAAGAGCGCCGGGTGAACGAGATCTCCGGCGGCCAGCAGCAGCGGGTTGCTCTCGCGCGAGCCCTGGTGCTGAAACCTTCGATCCTCCTGCTGGACGAACCGTTGAGCAATCTCGACGCCAACCTGCGCCAGCAGATGCGCGACCTCATTCAGGACATCCAGTCCGAGACGCGGATCACCACCCTCTTGGTGACCCATGATCAATCCGAGGCGTTGATGATCTCCCACCGCATCGGACTGCTGCTGAACGGCCGTCTGCGCCAGGTCGGAACGCCAAAAGACGTATTCCAGCGTCCGGTCGGCCGCGACGTGGCCGAGTTCTTCGGCGGCTGCAATTTTTTCACCGGCCGCATCCGCCAGGCAGCCTTCGGCTGCGAACTCGGTTCATTCCCGGCGCCGGACACCCATGCCAACGGGCAGCGTCTCACCGCCACGATCCGGCCGGAGGACATTCTGATCGGCGCCGGTTCCGAATATCCAATTTCCGGCCGTGTCCGTAAGACCAGCTTTGAGGGCGCCGCCACCCGCCTGTGGGTGGATTGCGGAGCCGTGTCCCTGGTAATACTGACGCCGCACAGCGGCCTGGCGCCCGGCCAGTCGGTGCGTCTTCGGCTTCCAGCCGAAAAGATTCGAATCTTCCCGCCGGAATGAAATCCGCATCTGCAGATTTCATGTGAAGCGATGTTTCAGGAGATAAGGAAGCAGCATGGATCTGATGGGAGAATTACTGCCGAAGGTTCAGGCGTACCTGAGCGAGCGAGACTGGCGGGATGTTCCCTGCATGCAGGGCCGCTCCTTCGCGGTATCGCCGCTGGCTCAGGGCGAATACAACCTGAACTACCGGATCACCGCGGGCGATCTCAAGCTGGTTTTCCGAATAAACGTCGGCACCCAAATCCAGCGCTCGGACCAGATCGTCTACGAGTACAAGACCCTGAGGCTGCTTGAAGGCAGCGGGGTCACCCCCAAGCCGTATTTCGTGGACGACTCCCGGCGGTGTTTCGACACCGGCATCCTCATCATGGAATTTCTGCCGGGAGAACCGCTCGATTACCGCTGTGACGCCGCGTCGGCGGCGGCGTTGTTGGCGCGGATTCACCAGACCGAGGTGCCGGAGGCGGACAACCACCTGATCCGCGAGACCGCACCGCTGTCTCTGATCTGGGAGGAGTGCGCCGGGCTCCTGCAGCGGTACTTCGAATCGGAACGGGCCGATGCGGCCATCCGGGATTACCTGCGGGATCTGATCGGATGGGCCGATGCCGCGCGTTCCGGGGAACGTTATTACCAGGCCGACCCCTGGCCCTGCATCGTCAACACGGAGGTCAACTCCGGCAACTTCATCGTCAATCGCCTCAAGGAAACGATCCACCTGGTGGACTGGGAGATGCCGCGGTGGGGGGATCCATCCCAGGATCTGGCGCACTTCTGCTCGCCGCTCACCACCCTGTGGAAGACGGATTACCGCATGGGCCCGCAGGCCCGGCTGGACTTTCTCGACGCTTACTGCGACGGCATCCGCGATCGCCACCTCAAGAACACCTTGATGGAACGCATCCGGCTGCGCGAGCCCTTTGTCCGCCTGCGGGGAATCTCATGGTCCGCCATGGGCTGGGCCGCGTATCAGTCCGATTATGCCGGAGTGAGAAATCCGGACACCTGGGCCACATCCGAGGGCTGTTCGATCCCTTTTTGAAATCAGGCGGATGATCCCGAAAAATTCGTTCGGCTTGACACAGAGT
Organism: Desulfobacterales bacterium; assembly: GCA_025454115.1. GTDB lineage: Bacteria > Desulfobacterota > Desulfobacteria > Desulfobacterales > SpSt-501 > SpSt-501. The sequence continues at coordinate 4,241 of JALOPB010000304.1, forward strand.
TGACACAACTAAACGCGAAATCCGAAGCACGAAACTCGAAACAAACTCGAATGTTCAAAAAGAACAATGATCAAAACCAGTTGGTCCCAATTTCAGGTGGGTTTTAGCGTTTCGGTTATTCGAATTTGTTTCGGATTTCGGATTTTGTGCTTCGAATTTTAGCGCCGTATGTCATTGTGAAAACATGAGTACCTTACGCGATCGACTCATCCTCTTCACCCGCTATCCCGAGCCGGGCACCGCCAAAACCCGCCTGATTCCGGTGCTGGGTCCGGAAGGTGCGGCGGAGTTCCAGCGACGGCTGACCGCGCAGGCGGCGCAGGTGGCCCTCGCCGCTCGCTCCCGACGCAGGCTGTCGCTGGAAATCCGGCATTCGGGCGGTAACCAGACAGGAATGCGGCGATGGCTGGGCGAAGAATTCAGCTATCGCCCCCAGGGGCACGGCGACCTGGGCCGTCGCATGGAAGCCTGCCTCAGAGCCGCTTTTGAAGAAGGTGCGGAGCGCACCGTGCTCATCGGCGCGGACATCCCCGCTCTCAGCCCGGCGGTTTTGGTCCAGGCCTTCACCGCATTGGACCATTACGACCTGGTATTCGGGCCGGCTGCGGACGGAGGCTATTACCTGGTCGGTGCCACCGCCGCCGGCTTTCGACGCAGCACCGCTTTTCTGGGATCCGGCATCACCTGGGGGGCACCCGACGTGCTCGTCCGAACGTTGCGCAGGGTGCGCGACGCGCACCTGACCTGCACGCTGCTGGAAACGTTCGCGGACGTCGACGGCCCCGCTGACCTGCCGGCGGCGCTGCAAGCGCTCTGCAGCCGACGGGACCGCCCGGCCGTCTCAGTTGTCATACCGGCCCTGAACGAAGCCGGAGAATTGGGGCGGACCCTCGCTGCGCTGACCCCAAGCCACGGCCTTGAGGTAATCGTGGTCGACGGCGGCAGCAACGATGCCACGCTGGCCATCGCCCGAACAGCTGGCGTTTACGCCCTGGCGGCCCGACCGCCTCGCTCCGTGCAGATGAACGCCGGCGCGGCGGCGGCCAGCGGCGACGCCCTGCTGTTTCTGCACGCTGACACCCGGCTGCCGATGAAATTTCAGGAGGCCGTGCGCCGGACGCTGGCCTCTCCTTGGGTTTCCGCCGGCGCGTTCCGCCTTCAAATCGACGCACCCGGCAGAGGGTTGAGAATCATCGAACAGGCAGCCAACTGGCGGTCCCGCTTCCTGCAACTGCCCTATGGAGACCAGGCACTTTTCCTGCGCAGGGAGGTCTTTTGGGAATTGGGAGGATTTCCATCGCTTCCCATCATGGAGGATTTCGAGTTCATCCGACGCCTCAAACGCAGGGGATGCATCGCCATGGTTCCCGATTCGGTCCAAACCTCGCCCCGACGATGGCTTCAGGTCGGGCTTGGAAAAACCTGGCTGATCAATCAGGCGATCATCGCCGCCTATTTCATGGGAGCGTCGACTGAACGCCTGGCAGCCTGGTACCGCAAGAGGGCCTGACACCCGAACAGCAGGGGCTGATCTGACCGGGCCATTGAAATTTGATATTTGGCCGGCGGCGTGGTATTTTATTGAAATGCATCGAATCATATTTGAACGCCCCCACTTGGAAGATCTGACCCAAACTTACACGGTCGTGGACCTGCATTTCCACAGCGAACTCTCGGACGGCCGCGCCAGCGTCGAGGAGATCGCCCGCCGTGCCCTGGAATTGGGGATCGGCATCGCGGTCACCGACCACAATTCGATTCACGGGGCGGTGGAGATCGATCGCTTCAAGAACGTCTTC
>JALOPB010000305.1 GCA_025454115.1 Desulfobacterales bacterium
ATGGGGAAGCACATCCGGACCGATTTCTTTTACGGGAAATGGTCGGCGAAGACCCAGGCCTGGGTCGATGTAATCTGCTACGTCTTTCTCTTCCTTCCCGGGATGGTGATGTTCGCCTGGCTGAGCTGGGATTTCTTCGCCGAATCCTGGGACCTCAAAGAAAAATTGATGACGACGTGGAGGCCTCCCGCTTATGTGTACAAGCTGGTCATCCCCGTGAGCGCTTCCCTGATCCTGCTCCAGGGGCTTTCGGAGATCCTCAAATCGGTCAAATTGATCTTGACGGGCAAGGACGAGCGCAGACACGCGGCCCCGACCGAAATCACCTGAAGTTGCCTTGTTCACTGGAATCGGCTGGATCCTTGTTCCGTTGAAAACTGTGATTTGACTAGAATCCATGCAAGCGATCGGATGCGGGAGGTATAAGTGAGCCTGGAGATATACGGTTTGATCCTCTTGGGGATTCTCTTTTTTGCCATCTGTGTCGGGTTTCCCATCTCGTTCACGCTGATCACCCTCGGCGTGATTTTCGGTTACATCGGTCTCGGTGAGAGGGTCTTTCACCTGATGACCTATTCGTTTTTCGGGACGATGATGGACACCGTTCTCGCAGCGGTGGCCCTCTTCACCTTCATGGGCTACCTGCTCGAAAGCGCCGGGCTGATGGAGCGCCTCTTCCACGCGGTTCAGCTCCTTTCCGGCCGCATACGGGGCTCCCTCTACATGGCGACGATCTTCACGGCGACGCTCTTCGCGGCGGCTACCGGGATCGTCGGCGCCTCCGTCACGATCATCGGCCTGATGGCGGCGCCGGTCATGCGCCGAACCGGATACGATACCGGGCTCTCCGCGGGGACGATCTGCGCGGGCGGGACCATGGGCATCCTGATCCCGCCGAGCGTCATGCTGGTGGTCATGGGGCCGGTGATGAATGTATCCGTGGCCCGGCTTTATGCGGCGGCGATTCTGCCCGGACTTCTGCTGGCCAGCCTGTATGTCATCTACACGACCGTCCGAGTCATGCTCAAGCCGGAACTGGGCCCGCCCCTGTCCGACGAGGAGTTGAATGTTTCCAAAGGGCACATCGTCCGCGAGTTTTTCCTCGGGCTGGTGCCGGTGGCGTCGCTGATCCTGGCCACGCTGGGAACCATCATGTCGGGTTTGGCCACGCCGACGGAGGGCGCGGCGCTCGGCTGCATCGGCGCATTCGTGGTTACCATGTTCAATGGGAAGCTGACCTTCAAGATCGTGAAGGAATCCGCCTTCCGGACGGTCGAGACGACGAGTATGGTCATGATTCTGCTGGCTGCCTCGACGTTCATGGGCGCGGTTTTTTCATCGATGGGCACGCCCAAGTTCATCGCCACATCCCTGCTCGCCCTCGACCTCCCTTCCTGGGTGTTCGTGGTCGGCATCCTCATCGTTTGCTTCATTCTCGGCTGGCCCTTGGAATGGGTGCCCATCGTGGTCGTGATCGTGCCGGTCTTTCTCCCGATTCTCATCGATCTCAAGATTAACATGATCTGGTTTTCGATCCTGCTGGCCGTCGCTCTCCAGACCTGCTGGCTGTCCCCTCCGGTCGCGCTGTCGGCATATTATCTCAAGGGAGTGGAGCCTTCGTGGGAGCTGTTGGATATCTATCGGGGGATGATGCCATTCATGGCTCTCCAGTGTCTAGGTGTGACCCTGGTCTATCTTTTCCCGCAGATCGTGCTCTGGCTCCCCAAGCTTCTTTTCGGTTGATCCGTTGATCGGGAGAAGCCCTGGCGGGAGGCACCGACAGGGAGACACGACGTTTCCTTTACCTGAAGGGAGGAATCAGATGGCAGAGACCGGTAAGGCGGCCGTGATGACCCGCGCCAAGGCGCCCCTGGAAATTCGGGAATATCCCCTGTCACCGGTTGAAAAGGGGTGGGTCCTGGTGCGGATCAAGTGCTGCGCGATCTGCGGCTCCGATCTGCACACCTGGCTGGGGACGCGGCCGAGTCCGACGCCCATCATCCTCGGCCATGAAATCATGGGCGAGATCCTGGAAATGGGGGCGGGGGTGGCGCGGGACTCCGGAGGGCGTCCGCTTCAGGTCGGCGACCGGATCACCTGGACCATCATGGACAATTGCGGGAAATGCTATTACTGCCGCGAGAAGGGCCTGATGATGAAGTGCCTGGATCTGAAGAAGTACGGCCACGACAGCTGCGCGGCGCCGCCGCATTTCGTCGGCGGGTTCGCGGAATACTGTTACGTCATGCCGGGGACCTGCGTCATCAAACTGCCGGATGGCTTGCCGGATGAGGTGGCGGCTTCCGCCAACTGTGCGCTGGCGACCGTTGTCGCCGGATGGGACGTTGCCCGGCTGCAGCCCGGGGACAATGTCCTGATCCAGGGAGCCGGGACGTTGGGGATTTATGCGGCCGCGCTGGCCAAGACCTACGGATGCAATAAAATCATTGTGACCGATGTGATGGACAGCCGCCTGGAATTCATCAAACGGTTCGGGGCCACGGACGTGGTCAATGTCCGCGGGGTGCCAGATGCCGAACTGGTGGCGCTGATCCAGGGCATGACGCGGGGCTTCGGCGTGGATGTGGCCCTGGAGGTTGCCGGGCGACCCGAGGTTGTCCCGACCGGGCTGAAATGCCTGCGAAAGGGAGGGCAATACATCGAGCAGGGCAATGTTTTCCCCGGGGCTGCTTTTACATACGATGCCTCGGATATCATTTTTCGTTGGCTGACCATCCGGGGCGTCCACAATTACGACACCAAGCATCTGGAGTGGGGGATCGACTTTCTGCAACGTTATCAGCACGTCTACCCGTTTAAAGACATCGTGACGCACCGTTATGCGTTGGACCAGATCAACGCGGCTATGGAGATGGCGCACTCCGGAAAAGCCATTCGGGTAGCCATCAAGCTATAGGCCGATTCGATTTATTGCTCCGGCAAGTAAACAGGTTCAACGTGGGCTGAGGGTCGGCGGGGCGGGATTTCGGCCGCAGCGCGCCGCAACCATCCGTTCAACGAACCAACGTACGGCAGCAAGCCCGCTCCATATATGTCCGGACAGCCCCGGAGGACCGATGCCCACGCAGCCGCCGGCCGTCTCTGCCTGTGCGCGGTTCATCTAGACGGCTGGGGGGCGTGGCAGGATCGCCTGAAGAATTGGTTGCGGTGCGCTGCGGCCGAAATCCCGCCCCGCCGATGAGGGCTATGGCCGCACTGGACATATTTTAGTGCCGGAGTAGTAACCGCACTATCATGACCGCTTTTTATCCAAAAGATGATTTTAATTATTTTGACTAAGAATTGAGAAGCAATTTATAGTCGGTCAACCAAACGCAGCGGAGTTTGACCGTCGCATCCAGCATGCGGTCACCATCCCAAGCTTGATGTAACCTACCCGTAGTTTATGACCTTCGAGCGGAGGAAAAGAATGGACAGAGAACCCGTTTTTCGCAGGAAAACCGCCATATCCTACAAGACGGAAGAAAAAACCGTCGTGCGGGGATACAACCTGAGCGAGCTGGCGGAGGAAGGCTACTCTTTTTGCGATGCGCTCTTTGTGTTGTACCAGGGCCGCATCCCCCCTGAAGCCGAGGAGAAGATGCTGAAATACGAGATGGGCGTCTTCCTCGAGCACTCCATGTCGCCCTCGGCCGTGGCCGCCATCGGCGTCAGCGCCGGCCGGCCCAACCTGCCCTGCGCGATCGCCGCCGCCGTGAGCACCTTCGGCGGCGTGCACGGGCCGGGCGCCGCGCACGGCTACATGCTCAACAAATACCTCGAGCGTGCCCACCGCGAGGGCAAGACCCCCGAAGAAATGGCCAACGTCCTGGTGGACGAGTACATGGACGCCGAAAAACCCGTGATGGGCATGGGGCAGCCCCAGCACATCGACAGCGATCCCCGCGCGGAACCGATCCATGTCAAGCAAGAGGATCTGGAACTCGAGGGGGTTTACCTGCGGTTCCAACGCGCTCTGGAACAGCATTTCCACGAGCGCCGCAAGCGCGAGGGTCGCTCGCGCGTCGGCGTCAACGTGGTCGGCTCCGGGAATACCGCGCTCATGGAGATCGGCTTCTCTCCCATGGCCGGCTGGTGCCTCGGCAGCGTCTGCCGCGGATGGAGCTGCGCCGCCCACGCCCTGATCAAGTACGTCGGTCCGGAAGACCGGATAGTGCCCAAGCAGGCGGAACGACAGGACTACGCGCGGAAGCAGAAAGAGGAAGGAGAATACAAGAAATGGGCGATCTGAATGAGATTAAGAAAAAACGCGGCATCGGGCACCTGGACAGCCCGAAGATGCCTTTCGACTACTTCGAGCGCGAATACGGCACCGTGCCGCGCGACACGAAGCGCGCCACCGCATCGTCTCGCGGGGCTATGACACCACGGAACTGATGGAAGAGGGATACGGGGTGGTGGACGTGCTGTTCGTCGACTACCAGGCGCGGATCCCCCTGATCGAAGAAGAGCAGATGCTCAACTATGTGATGATCCTGGCGCTCGAGGACGGGCTGTCCCCGCCGGCCGCCATGTCGCGCATCGTGGCCCGCACCAAGACCTTTCTCACCCAGGCCGCGGCGGCCTCCATTCTGGCTTTCGGCCACGCCTACGGGGCCTATTCGGCTTTCGGCAACCGACTGGAAAAGTACCTGAAGCGGGCCGACGCACAGAAGCTGAGCCTGGCCGAGGCGGCCGCGCAACTTGTCAAAGACTGGGCCGCCAGGGAACCCGAGTCCCTCGGGGTGTCCAACCTCATGCTGAGGGATCCGGCGGCGAAACGCATGATCGCACGTGCTGAAAAGCTCGGCGTGGCCGGACGATACATCGCTTTCATGAAGGAGGTCGTCCAGGCGGCCCAGAAGCAGAGCCAGGAGCCGGTCGACATCGACATGCTGGGGGCCACCGGCGCCGTCATGATGGATTTGGGATTTTCGGCCGAGGCCACTTGGGCCATTCTGGCGGTGACCCGCGCGCTGGCTGCCGGCGCGCACTACATCGAGGAGATCGAACGCCACCCCTATATGCGGCTGGGCGAGCCCCTGACCCCGAAAGAGGACTACGACGGACCGGCCGACCGGCCGGTGCCGCCGCTCAAGGACCGGGCTAAATTCGCCCAATCCGGCATCTGCAAAACGGTCGATGAGTGGATGCAGGCCCGCGAGGAACGCAAGAAGCTCGTCGGCAGCGGGTACGCCATCGTTGAGGAAATCGAGGACCCGAGCAAGAAGTCGGGGATCCAGAAGGTCGGCAAACTGTGAAAAGCTTCGTCCCAGGCCGTGATCCGGCGTTGCGCGGCACTTTTGTGATTGCTCACATACCGGTCAGTATGCGGCGCATCCCAAAAGGCCGCGCGCCTTGGCTGACGGCCTGATGCTTGTCTTTCGCCATTTTGAACATGGAGGTTGAAGCCATGGAAGTCGTCAAACCCGTCAAACGCAATGTCCTCCTGAACCCCGGGCCGGCCACCACGACCGACACGGTGAAGTATGCCCAGGTGGTGCCGGATATCTGCCCGCGCGAAAAGGAATTCGTGGACATCATGGACGAAGTCCGCCGGGCGCTGGTCAAGGTGGTTCACGCCGACCCGAAGAAGTACACGGCCGTGCTTTTCACCGGATCCGGGACCGTGATCCAGGACGCGCTGGTCAACTCCCTGGTCCCTGCAGGCAAAAAGATCTGCGTCGTGAACAACGGCGCCTACTCGGCCCGCATGGTGGAGATCGCCGGCTACTACCAAATCCCCTGCGTCGACTTGAAGTTCCCCACCACGAGCCTGCCGGATCTGAAGGTCGTGAGTGAGGCGCTGGCCACGGACAAGGACATCGCCGTGGTGGCCACCACCCATCATGAAACCGGGACCGGCGTGCTCAACCCGGTGCGGGAGATCGGCCGGATGGCCCATGACCACGGCTGCGTATTCATTGCCGACACGATCTCGACTTACGGGCTGTTGCCCATCGACCTGGAGAAGGAAAACATCGACTTCTGCATGTCCTCGGCGCAGAAGGGCCTGGCGGCCATGACCGGTGTATCTTGGACGGTCGGTAACATTGCTGAGATCGTCAAGTCCAAGGACTATCCCAAGCGCTCTTACTACTGC
>JALOPB010000046.1 GCA_025454115.1 Desulfobacterales bacterium
GATGGCGACACCGCTCAACGCCACGGCCGCCTCGCGCAGCAGGAGATGGGGGTTGCTGGGGACCGCGGCCTCCTTCTCTGCCGGCATCTCTCCGGGCGATCGCGGGACCACCAGCCCGCCGGCCTTGCGCACCCGCCAGAAATGGTAAGCCATCAAAGAGACCATGACCGCGGGCAGAACGGCGGTGTGGAGAGCAAAGAAGTTGCGCAGGGTGGCGGCCCCGATCTGAGGCCCTCCCATCACCCACTGCTGCAATAGGCTGCCGATGCCGGGAATATACTCCAGCATGCCTAAACAGATGGTAGTGGCCCAGTAGGCAAGTTGGTCCCAGGGCAGGAGATAACCGGTGAGATTGGCCGCCAGCGTCAGGGAAAAGAGGCTCAGCCCGATGACCCAGTTTACCCGCCGCGGCGGTCGAAGCGCACCCGTGAAGAAAACGCGCAACCCGTGCAAGAAAAGGACGCCGACCAGAAAGTTGGCGCTCCAAAAATGCATGTTGCGAATGAACTGACCGAAGGGACCAGCACCGCGGCCACGCCGCCCAGACCGAAAGTCAGCGTGAACCGAAGCGTCTTCTCCGTCACCAGGCGGGGGCGGATGTGGAAAACAAACGTCCTGAAGATCCAAAACGGGGTGTCGGGCTCATCTCGGCGAGAACGCGACGTGAAAAAATCATATACGTTGCTGATCGTTTTGATCATGGCGGCACTGTTTTTCACAACCCTTCTCGGGGAACTTCGTAGGACTTTGGCCGTGAGCAACCCTTACTTATGGGACTCTTGAAATTTTTTCAACCACTCAGATTAATACTTCTTGATAATCATCATAAAGGGCACCGCCCTTCGCGTAACCGAACGCGATTTGCGAAAGGCTGTGAGGGGCCTCTCGATGATTCGCCGGATGAAAAAAGGTCAGTCGGATAGCGAAATCGCAGCGATGGGGGCGTGGCGGAAGCATTCAACCACGTGATCGTTCACCATGCCGACGGCCTGCATGAAGGCGTAGCAGATGGTGGGGCCGACGAAGGAGCCGCCGCGGCGGATGAGGTCCTTGCTCAGGGCTTTGGATTCGCTGGTTTCGGCCGGGATCTCCTGAATGATTTTCCAGCGATTCTGTTTGGGACGGCCGTCGACAAAGCGCCACAGGTAGGCATCGAAGCTGCCGTACTCTCCCTGGATTTCTAAGAATGCCCGGGCATTGCGAACAGTGGATGCGATTTTAAGCCGGTTGCGGATGATCCCTGGGTTTGACAGCAGGCCTTCTATCTCTTTTTCACCGTAACCGGCGATCCGCCGCGGGTCGAAATCGTCGAAAGCCCGGCGGTAATTCTTGCGCTTTCTCAGAATCGTGATCCAGCTCAGCCCCGCCTGGGCGCCCTCCAGCACCAGGAATTCGAACAGCCGGCGGTCATCGTGCAGCGGCACCCCCCACTCGCTATCGTGATAGTGAACGTACAGCGGATCATCCCCGCACCAAGAGCAACGTGTTTTCGTCATCGGCCGTCTTTCCATAAAGCAGCCTTCAGGAGCGCAGGTAGAACCCCAGGGCCTTGTCGATGGTTTCGGTGGGAGCGAATTCGGTACCGATCAGCGGGGGGCTGACGTTTCGTATGACGACCTTCTTCTGGATCAAACTGCGTGGCGGGTCGTCCAGTTGGAAGGAGACTTTCAGAAGGTCGCCGACCGCAAAGGATTCGCTCGCGCTGATCAAAAGCTTCATCCCGGTGGTTGAAAGATCTTTGATCCGCACCGGGCCCTTGCCCTTCGGCTGGCCGTTGACATAGTGGACATAAGTCCCCGCCAGGTTGGTTTCTTTGCGATAACGCCGCCGTTTTTCGATAATGGAGACGGTCGTCTGACCGCAGGGGCACTTTACCTTGAATCGAAGCGGCTGCTTCAGTTCCCCGAAAGTGGACACATCCACATTCTTTGTCCGCTGGCAATGCGGACAGCGGAACACCGCCGTGTTGCTACTGGTAATGTAAACGGTTTCGGTCATCAGATTTCCTCTGCAAACCCATTCGATTTAAAAGCTATTTCAACCATATCCATTTTATTTTAGCATGAATCCCCTAGAGGTCAAAGAAACTCAAAAAAAGCCATCCCAACCCGGATCGGCCTCGGCTGCAACGATCGCCGGCGGGCGAAATCAGACCATGGCCCGGCGGCCGATCGTTGACTTAGAAGCGGAGGCGCTTACTATTACCGCTGGCGGGGCGCTATCCGTGGTCTGCCGGTTGCGGCCATCCGGTTATCAGCAGGGAGCGATCTTTTGATGAGTGGGACAAATCCAGACATCCAAGAAGGCGAGTTGTCGGAGGTCCGCGATGACGTCACCGAGCCGCCGTTATACCAGGTTCTGATTCACAACGACGACTACACGCCCAAGGCCTTCGTGATCGAAATTTTGATGAAAGTCTTCAACAAGTCCATGGACGAAGCGACGGGCATCATGTGGCACACGCATGAAAACGGAACCGGGCGGTGCGGCGTTTATCCGCTTGAAGTCGCTGAAACCAAGGTCAACATGGTGACGGAAGCCGCGCGCGACAGCGGGTTTCCGCTGAGATTGACGATCGAGGAAGAGTAGCGAGGCGCATGACGCATGGAGCATTTACATCCCGACGACATCTTGACCAAAATTACCCGCTACAACCTGATCCGCAGCCGGCGGCTGGTCTACATCGACGTTCACGAAGCGCTGCACGGACAGCTCGCCGCACCATTCGTGGCGGTTCCAAACCTGATCAACATCATCGCCAGGCAGGAATACCAGGGAGTCGGAGCGACCGAATTGGAAGCCCTGCAAAACTGCCTGTCCAAAATCGAAAACACTTCGATTGAAGATCTGTTCCCGCGCCAGGCGAACTCCGGAAGCTTATAAAACCGCTGGTTCAAGCAATCGGATCGCGCGGCCGGTTAAAGGCGCAGCATCTGCAGATGGAAGATCACCGCGGCGGCCAACCGATCACCTGGGCTCCCGGCCGATCACTCTGGCAATGCGCGGGCGGTAGTCGTCTCTCTCCGCAAGCCGATTGGCGATCCTTTTCATGAGAATCAGGCCGAGTGCCAGTCCGCCGAAGCCGAAAAGAACCGACGGCAGAGGGGATGGTTGATTCGACGAGATGGAGATCCATTCCCCCAGCGCGGCCCCCCCGACCAGCAGCAGGATGGGGAACATGTAAACCAGGAAGGTCCCCTTCAGGAACGACAGGGTGTCCATTTTGAGCACGACCCGATCCCCGGCCCGGGCTCCGATAGGGTTGACCGCAAAGACTTCCATTTCTCGGCCCCCTCCCAGCGTATGACACGTGCCCTTCGAAGCGCAGCTCTCGCACGCATCGCTGCGCACGGTCTTGACCCATGTTCCGGATGCGTCTGCGCGAATGACGACGCCTTCCTCGCTTGCCACCCCTTTGCACCTCGTTTCGTATTCTGAATTCCGGTCAAGCAGGAAGCGAGGCGTGAGCCGGTTTCTTGGAAGCCACCGTCCGGTAGCAGATCAGCCCGCACTGCAGGCAGCGGCCGGCTTCTTTGCGCGCGGTGTCTTCCGCGAAGCCGAGTTCGATCTCGCCGCAACGCTTCTTATCCGGCCCGCCGCAAATCGGCATGATTTGCCGGGGGAAGGGTTTTATGCTTTCAACGCAGCTGATGTTCTGGACATAGGACTGCGGGCCGATGACCTCTTCATCGAGCTGGGGGGAAACCCCGTTCATTACCAGATGAAGAGAGGCCGCGGCCCTCCGCCCGGCCGCGATGGCCTTGATGGCGGCACTGTAGTCGGTCAACGCGTCACCTTCCGCGTAAATCCCCGTTTGATCACGATACCAGGGCTGCTTGTAAGGCAGAATACTTTCCCATGCGGACGGCGCCGGAGATGCCCCGGCTTCGGCCGCGCCCGCTTCGCCGGAGGGAACAAAAATCATCTCCGGGAAACGGCCGGCGGGCAGGATCAATCGCTGAGCGGCCAACCGGTCCGTTTGACCGCTCACAAGTTCCTGCACCTCCACGCCGGTTAACACGCCGCCTTCGCCGAACAGTTTCTGAATGGCCGCCGCAAAGCGGATAACAAACCCTTCACGCCCGCAGGCAGCGACGTCCGCCTCGTTCAACGGGCTCTTGTCCGAGGTTTCCCGGAAGAGAATGGTGATATTCCGGGCACCGTAATCCCGGCAGCGTCGGGCGGCATCCAGTGCCAGTTTGCCGCCGCCGTAAATGACCACGTCCGTCTCCGTGGGCGTTGCGAAGCTCGTCCTGCCAGCCTCCACCCGCAACAGATCCACCAGAAGAAACGTCCCCGGAAGCGGTGACTCCAATGCCGCGCCCCCTCCCCGCGCCAGTCGGCTGTCCCAGCCCCCCGTAGCCATAAAAACCGCCTGATACCCGTCCCGCAACAGGCTGTCTAAAGTGAAATCTTTTCCCAGCGCCTTTTCGGTCTCGACGCGAACGCCCATATCCAAAATGCCCTGGATATCCCAGTCCAGGATATCCTCGGGCAGCCGCTCCCGGGCGATGGCGCTTCTCAGGATTCCGCCGAGCCTGGAAGTGGCTTCAAAGACCGTCGGCGAGTGACCGAGTCGGGCGGCGAAAAAAGCGGTGGAAAGCCCCTCCACCCCGCCGCCGACCACTGCAATTTTGCGGCCGGTGGCAGGCGCTGCATAGGGTAAGATTCGCTGGCCGCTCTGCTTTTCAAAATCGGCGGCAAACCGCTTAAGGTAGTTGATCGCCACCGGCTCGTCGACCAGCTGACGTCGGCATTCTGTCTCGCAGGGCCGCGGGCAGATCCGGCCGATAACCGATGGGAAGGGATTGCGCTCCTTGATGACCTGGACGGCCCGGTGGTAGTCCCCGAGAGTGATCTGCCGGATATATTCCCGGATGTCGATCCCGGCCGGGCAGGCCCGCTGGCAGGGCGTCGTGCATTCCTGCGTGGTGTATTCGCGCAGAATGCGGCGAGTGACCGAGGACAGATGGATGATGTGCTTCGGGCAGATGCGCTCGCAGGTTCCGCAACCCGTGCAACGTTTTTCGTTTACGACCGGCAGCCCCTCCGGTCCCATCTCAAGCGCATCGAAAGGGCAGGCGCGCACGCAGGTCCCGAGGCCGAGGCAGCCGATGGTGCACACCTTCATCCCGCCGCTCAGCATGGCAGCGGCACGGCAGTCGTCAAGCCCATGATAGAGGAATTTGGTATCGGCCTTCTCGACCCCGAAGTAACACCCCGGCCGGGCGATATTGGGTTCAACGGCTTCTACCGAAATTCCCAGCAACGCGGCGATGGCCTCGCCCACCTCCGGTCCGGCGGCCACGCAGGAGCCCGGAGATGCCTTACCGGCAACGATCGCTTCGGCATTGGCGCTGCAACCCGGCTGGCCGCAGCCGCCGCAGTTCGCCCCCGGCAGGGCTGCGGTGACCTCCTCGATTTTCGGATCGATATAAACGTAAAACAGCTTGGCTGCCACCGCCAGCACCAGGCCGATGCTCAGTCCTAGCCCGCCCATCACGATGAGAGCTTCCGTCATACCCAAGTCTCCAATGGCGCTCAGTGGTCACCGCACTGGCGAAACCGCTAGAATATGGCTCCGAACTTACATTTCTCGAAGCACGTCATGCATTTGATGCATTTTTCCTTATCAATGCGGGCGACCTCCTTCTTTTTCCAGGCGATCGCCTCCACCGGACAGGCGCGGGAACACAGGCCGCACCGGGTGCAGGTCTCCGGCTCGATTTCAAACTTGAGCAATGCCACGCACCGTTTGGCCGGGCAGCGCTTTTCGTGGATATGCGCTTCGTACTCGTCCCTGAAATAGCGCAGGGTGGAGAGCACCGGGTTCGGGCCGGTCTGCCCCAGGCCGCAAAGCGAAGCATCCTTGATGATGGCGGAAAGCTCCTCCAGGGTTTCGATGTCGCCGGCCTCGCCGCGTCCCTCGCACAGCTTCTCCAAAATTTGAAGCAGACGCCGGGTGCCTTCGCGGCAGGGCGTGCATTTCCCGCAGGATTCATCCTGCACGAAGTCCATAAAAAACCGCGCCATGTCCACCATGCAAGTTTCGTGGTCCATGACGATGGCGCCGCCGGAGCCCATAATGGCGCCGACCTTGGCGATCTCCTCGTAGTCCACGGGAATATCGAGGTACTGCTCCGGCACGCAGCCGCCCGAGGGGCCGCCCAGCTGGACGGCTTTGAACTTTTTCTTGTTGGGAACGCCGCCACCGATATCGTAGATGAGCTTGCGCAGGGTGGTGCCCATCGGCACCTCCACCAGCCCGATATTGTTCACATCTCCGGAAAGAGCGAAGACCTTGGTGCCCTTGCTGCCCTCGGTTCCCACGTCGGCATACCACCTGCCGCCGTTGAGGATGATCTGGGCGATGCTCGCCAGAGTCTCGACGTTGTTTAAAATGGTCGGTTTCTCCCACAACCCCTTGATTGCCGGAAACGGCGGGCGCGGGCGCGGCATGCCCCGCCGGCCCTCAATTGAGCGCATCAGGGCCGTCTCTTCACCGCACACAAAGGCACCGGCGCCCTGGTAGATCTCGATATCGAAATCGAACCCTGTTCCCAGAATATTCCGGCCGAGCAAGCCGTACTCCCGGGCCTGTCGAATCGCTATCCCCAGGCGTCGGATGGCCAGCGGGTACTCGGTTCGTGCGTAAATATAGCCCTGCCGCGCGTTGATGGCCTTGGCAGCGATCATCATGCCTTCCAGCACCGCGTGGGGGTCCGCCTCGAGCAGGCTCCGGTCCATGAAGGCGCCCGGATCCCCCTCGTCGGCGTTGCACAGCACGTATTTGACCTCTCCGGGGCTCTTGCGGGCGAATTCCCATTTGATGCCCGTCGGGAATCCCGCCCCCCCCCGGCCCCGCAGGCCGGAGAGTTTGACCTCTTCGATGATTTGATCGGCGGTCATCTCCGTCAGAGCCCTGGCGGCACCGAAATAGCCGTCCCGGGCGATGTACTCGTCGATCACCTCGGGATCGATCACCCCTTTATTGCGCATGACCCAGAACATCTGATTGGCGAAAAAAGGGATCCGATCCATGGTCGGGATCGTTTGCTTCGAAGCCGGATCGACGTAAAGCAGTTCACGGACCGGGCGGCCCTTTAGAAAATGCTCATCGACGAGACGCGGCACCGCCTCCGGCGTTAGCTTTTGATAGAAGATTCCCTCGGGTTGAACGAGCATCACCGGTCCGACGGCGCAGAATCCGTTGCATCCGGTTTCGACAATCTTGATTTCCTCCGCCAGCCCCGTCCGCTCCAATTCCTCCCGGAGAACGTCTCGAAATTTCAAACTGTGGTTGGCGTGGCAGCCGGTGCCGCTGCACAGCATCAAGTGGGTCCTGATGTAAGTCATTCCTTGCTCCCGGGTCTCCTGCTCTCCGTTAAGATCGTTTCAACAAGAAACACACCGCGCAGATGTGTGCGGGCGCCGACCCGTCTTTGCGGCCGCCCGGAAAGAAGGGGGCCTGCGCCTCCGTGGGGTCACCATGATCCGTCCAGGCCGCGCAGACCGTTCATGTAGAGACGCCCGCTGGCCACGAAAAGGGAATAGCGTGTCAACATGACCGGCATATCGTAGGAACGGGCCAGATCCAGCACGGGCTCATCCGGCCGCTTGCCGCGCACGAACACCACCACCGCCACGCCGGCCACCTTGGCCGTCCTCAGAACCTGTTCGGTCGTCAGCCCCGTCAGGAGCACGGCGCCTTTGGCGACGGCCGAGAGCACATCGGCCATCAGGTCGGCCCCCCCTCCTCCGACCACGCTCTGGTCGAGCTGCTCTTGGCCTACCAGCACTTCCGCTTTTAAAATATCGCGAATTTCGGATATCTTCATACAGACGAACCCTGCTTATCGGTTACTCGTATTTGTCAAGGATGTGAACGACCTTGTCCGATTTCACATCGCCATAGGTGTCACTGTTCACGACCATGACCGGCGCCAATCCGCAGGCACCCAGGCAACGGACCGGTTCCAGAGAAAAACGGCGGTCGGACGTCGTGTCGCCCTGCTTGACCTGGAAGTGGTTTTCGATCCGGCTGATCACCTCCTTGATGCCCTTCACATAACAGGCGGTCCCCATGCAGACCTTGACCAGGTTCCGGCCCTTTGGATAAAGCGAAAACAAGGCATAGAAGGATGCCACTCCGAAAACTTCGCTGCGCGAAAGATTAAGGCCGGTGCTGATATAATCGATGAGTTCCACCGGAAGATAGCCTGCGATCTCCTGGCATTCGCGCAAGACCCCGATAACCGATCCCGGCACGCCCTTGTTTGCAGAAATGACGGCATCGATCCGCCTCCACATGTCAGCGGTGATGTCGGGATGGTCCGGATGAAAATCGGTTCCCATGCGTGCACAGTCCCCCTCAGGAATGAAGATGCGATTCAGCGGATGAACGCCCATGCAGGTCGGAATTTATTTCACACCTCAGAACGAAAGTCAATGACTGCCTGGCCTCGCCAACCCTCCGGCTTGACGGCAAAAGCCGCATAAACTAAGATCCGGCCCGTGAGCAATCTTATGACCGGAGCCGATCCATGATATTGGATGAAAGCAGACGCAACGCGGTTGAAGCCGCTGGTTTTTTAAACGCGCGTATTCCGCACTCTCCGCGCATCGGCTGGATCGCCGGAACCGGCCTCGGCGATGCCGCAGGGTCGCTGCGCGTCACGGCGGCCTTCGACTATCGGAGCATTCCCCATTTCCCCGTCGCAACCGCCCCGAGCCATGCCGGCCGGCTTCTTCTCGGCGACTTCGAAAATCGCCCGGTCGTCATCATGCAGGGACGATTTCACCTTTATGAAGGTTACTCGCCCGCCGAAGTGACGTTTCCCGTCCGCGTCATGCAGGAAATGGGGGTCCGCCGGCTGGTCGTGACCAACGCCGCCGGGGGCCTCAACCCGTCTTTCCGAACAGGCGACCTGATGGTCATCACCGATCACATCAACTTGACGGGTGCGAATCCGCTGACTGGCCCCAACGTGGCTGCATGGGGGCCTCGGTTTCCCGACATGACCCGGGCCTATGATCGCGGGCTGATCGCCCTGGCCGAAAATGCCGCCCGAACCGCCGGGATTCCGATCCGCAGCGGAGTGTACGTCGGTCTGAGAGGCCCTTCCTTGGAGACGCCGGCCGAGACACGGGCTCTGAAGGCCCTGGGAGGCGACGCTGTAGGTTTTTCGACCGTGCCGGAGGTGATTGCGGCGACCCACGCCGGCATGCAGGTCTTCGGCCTTTCGATTATCACCAACGTCAACGATCCTGACCATCCGATTCCGGCCACGGTGGAAGACATCATTGCCGTCGCCCGCCAGGCAACTCCCTTCCTTGAAAGGCTCCTGGGAGGCGTTATTGGACAACTCGATGCCTGACACGCCGGTTGACATCCTGATCCGCAACGGTCTGGTCCTGACCATGGACCGGGATCAGACCGTGATTCCCGGCGGCGCCGTGGCCATTCGGGACGACCATATCGTCGCCGTCGGCGGACGGAATGCGACCGGCACCCGCAGCGCCCGTAAAATAATCGATGCCGAGGGCGGGATCATCATGCCGGGGCTGGTCAACACCCATACGCATGCGGCCATGACCCTGTTCCGGGGGATGGCCGACGACGTACCGCTGATGAGTTGGCTGAACGAATATATCTTCCCGGCCGAGGCGGAGTTGGACGATCGGAAAGTGTCCTGGGGAGCGCTGCTGGCCTGTGCCGAGATGATCATGTCCGGAACCACGGCCTTTTGCGATATGTACCTGTTTGAAGACGCGGTCGCTCAAGCCGCCCGAACCGCCGGCATGCGCGCCGTGGTCGGCGAGGTCCTTTTCGATTTTCCCTCCCCGCACTACGGCCCCTTGGAACAGGGTTTTGCCTACACCGCCAAGCTGATCGAGACCTACCGGGACGATCCACTGATCACGGTTGCCGTGGAACCGCATTCGCCCTATCTGTGTTCCCCGGAACTGCTGCAGCGTGCGTTTGAATTGGCCGACCGCCACCGGCTTCCGATGGTCATCCACGTGGCGGAAACCGAAGGCGAGATTCAAGACCTCCGGAAACGGTACGGCCGAACTCCGGTTGAACATCTGGAAGCCCTTGGCGTGCTGGCGCCCAACGTGCTGGCCTGCCACTGCGTGCAGCTTTCCGCCGCCGACATTCGACGGTTAAGCCGGTACGGCGTGAACGTCTCCCACAATCCCGAAAGCAATATGAAGCTGGCCTCGGGCATAGCGCCGGTACCGGACCTGCTGGCGGCCGGAATCTGCGTCGGCCTTGGCACCGACGGGGCCGCCAGCAACAACAACCTGGATCTCTTTCTCGAAATGGATACCGCCGCCAAACTGCACAAGGCGCACCGGTTGGATCCCACCGTATTGGATGCCGGAACCGTCCTGCGGATGGCAACCAGCGAGGGAGCCAGAGCTCTCGGACTGGGGGAGCGCATCGGCTCGCTGGAACCCGGGAAGAAAGCGGACGTCATCCTCGTTGACACCCGCCGGCCGCACTTGACACCCCTTTACCATCCGGCGTCTCAGTTGGTCTATGCCGCCAGAGGCAGCGATGTCACCACCGTGATCATCAACGGCCGGGTGGTCATGGAAGACGGCCGCATCCTAACGTTCGACGTGCAGGAGGCCATGGACCAGGTGAATGCGATCGCTCTGCAGATGGCAGGGAGGGGCTGATCGGCCATCATGCGGTTCGACGCCCTCATCCACAACGCGGTCCTGATGACCTGCAACCCATTCTTCGACATTATTCGCCGGGGCTGGATCGGGATCAGCGGCGGAAAGATCGAAGCCCTGGGTTCGGAGCCCGAGGACTGGCAGCGGCCTGCAGCACATGCGGCCATCGACGCACACGGCGGCATCGTCATGCCGGGCCTGGTGAACACCCACACGCACCTTCCGATGACGCTCTTTCGCGGGCTCGCCGACGACCTGCCGCTGGCCACCTGGCTTCAGGAACATATCTTCCCGGCTGAACGCGCAGCCGTGAAACCGGAAACCGTGCGCTGGGGGACGCTTCTGGCCAGCGCTGAAATGCTGCTTTCTGGAACGACCACCTGCTGCGACGGCTATTTTTATGAAGACGCCGTGGCCCAGGCCGTTCAAGCCGCCGGCCTGCGCGCCGTATTGGCCCAGGGGGTCATCGATCGCCCCGCTCCGGGTGTCCCGGATCCGACCCAAAACCTCGTCAGCGCCCGCCGCTTCTGCCAGAAATGGCTGGATCGGACGGAAATGATCCGGCCGTCGGTTTTCTGCCACTCGCCTTACACATGCTCCCGGGAAACGCTGATCCGCGCCAAACGGCTTTGCGACGATTTCGGTCTTCTGTTCCAAATCCACGTGGCTGAAACCCGCTGGGAAGCCGATCATATCCGGACGACCGCCGGTGCCTCGCCGGTCGGCTATCTCGACCGCGCGGGCGTGCTCGATGAACACACCTTGCTCGTCCACGGGGTGTGGGTTGACGATACGGACATCGCCATCATCGCCGAACGCCAAGCCGCTGTTTCCCACAACCCCGAAAGCAATATGAAACTGGCCTCAGGTATCGCGCCGGCAGCCCGGATGCTGGCGGCCGGCATCCGCGTCGGGCTCGGTTCGGACGGGTGCGCCAGTAACAACGATATGGATCTGTTCTATGCCATGGACCTCGCGGCCAAGCTCCAAAAAGTCGCCATGCGCGACCCAACGGTTCTTCCGGCCGAAACCGCCATCCGCATGGCCACCATCGACGGCGCACGCACGCTGGGCCTTGATCGTCAAATCGGATCGCTCGAACCCGGCAAGCAGGCTGATTTAATCGTCGTCGACATCCGCGCACCGCATCTGACCCCGATGCACCATCCCGCTTCTGCCGTGGTTTACGCCGCCAAAGGATCGGATGTTCGCACGGTGATGGTGGCCGGACGTGTCCTGGTACGGGAGCGGCAGCTTCAAACACTGGATCTCGCAGAGATCCTTTTCCAGGTCAACCGGATGATCCCCGGGACCGGGTCTTGAATATCTTGTGGCGAGCCCGACGAGCATCTGCTATACTTGACTGCAGGCTATTATCATTTCCGCTTTAGAAAGGACGAGAGCGATGTACCTGGCTCACTATGGTCTGACCAAAAAACCTTTTGATATCAGCCCCAACCCGGAATTCTTGTGGCTGGGGGAAAAGCACCGGGAAGGCCTTGCCATTCTCAAATACGGCATTCTGGAGAATAAGGGTTTTCTGCTCATCACCGGGGAAGTCGGAACCGGCAAGACCGCTCTGATCCGGGCCATCGAAAAAGAACTCCAGGCCCGGGCGATCGTTGTCACCATCCCCGACCCCGGCATGACCCTGATGGATTTCTATAATTTCATGGCAGCTGAGCTCAACATGGATCGCAGCTTTACCAACAAAGGCGATTTCCTGATTCATTTCAAGCGGCTGATCCTGACTGCGTTTGCTTCCTACCGCAGGGTACTGCTGATCATCGACGAATCCCAGCGCCTGAACCACGAATTGATGGAGGAGATCCGGCTGCTTTCGAACATCGACTTGGCCGGCAAGGTGCTGATCAACATTTTCTTCGTCGGTCAGACAGAATTCCGGGAGATTCTGGCCAAACCGGAAAATCGAGCCGTGCGTCAGCGAATTACCGTCAGCTACCACCTGTCGCCGCTTACCGAGGATGAGGTTCGCCAATACATCGCCCATCGCCTGACGGTGGCCGGTGCGTCCCGGGAGATCTTCTCGGCGGAAGCCATGAAGGCTGTAAGCCAGTCAACGCAAGGCTACCCGCGCCTGATCAATATCATCTGCGATCATGCCCTGATGTCGGCCTATTCCCGCGGATTGAATCGAGTCGAAGCCGACACCATCCGGGAATGTGCCGATGAACTCAAGATCACGATCGGACGTAAACCGGTGGACGAAGTCATCCCGGATCCGGCCGCCGCCGCCATGGAAAGCACGGTTGCTTCCAAGACCCAGACGACCGAACGGCAGCGTTCCTCGCGCAGTGCGCTGATATTCGTAATCTGCCTGCTGATGCTTGGAGTCGGCTGGTATTTTTATGGGGACAGGGTCTCCGATGAGCTTGCTCGCTGGGGCAAAGCCAAAGAGATACGCGAGGCCACCAGCCCCTCGGCCGCTCCAACGGGAGACCAAATGGCCCGGGTGCCGCCGCTGCCGGTGGAAACCGGTCCGCGCGAGGCGGTCCCGGTCTCCGAGCCGGCACCGGCTGTGAAACCGGCTGCACCAGCGGCAGCGGCTCCACCCACTGCGACCCCCTCCGCTCCCGAAACCCGGGCAGCGGCCCCCGTCCCCGAAAAAACCGAGCCCCAGCCGGTTGCGCCACCTCCGGCACCGGCAGCGGTAACGCCTCCCAAGCAAGCCCCACTTCAAGAGACCGCCAGCGCTGGTGCGGCAGAGCCTTTCACCCTGAAGGGCTTTACCGTCTTTTTCACTCAGAATTCAACCGAAATACCGGTTTACGCAAATGACATGCTCGCCTCGGCAGCGTCTTTAATGAAAAGCCACCCGAACACCGCGGCGGTTATTGAAGGCCACACGGATTCTGTGGGAGATCCGTTCTACAACAAATTGGTCTCGGAAAACCGGGCGGCAGCGGTGAAGAATTTCTTAGTCGGACAGGGCATTGCCGTCTCTCGGTTGTCCGTTTCCGGATTCGGATCGGAAAAGCCGATCGAAAACAACAGCACGCCTGAGGGCCGCAGCAAGAATCGTCGCGTGGTGATCCGTTTGGTTCCGGGAAAGTCCGGATGATCCCTGAGACACGGCCTCAGCTGCTGGACCGGGCTGCAATCGCCCGCAAAGAGGGCCGGGGCAGCGCTGCCCCCCCCCGCGAAGCCATTATCGGGCGCGCAGCTTCCAGCGGATGACTGATTTTTCATAGTCGATGCTGTAGTCCACACGACTGAGAAAATCCATGCCCAGCAACCCGCCGTGGACCGGAGAATTTCCCTCGAACGCCAGGATGACCACCGCAACATCCCTGGCCGTGATGGGACCGATTTGCATGGATTCGACCTTGCCGACCTCGGAGTGGATGAAGTGCCCTCCGGCGACCTTGGATTGGCCTTTAGACAGGGTGATGATGTTCAGCCGGTCAGCGAAAGATCGGTAGACGACCGTGTGCGTTGCGCCGGTGTCCATGACAAGGTGGACGGCGGCCGTCACGCCGTTGTTCACAAAAGAGACCGGCACGAGGATCTGGTTATCGGCGATGGTAATCGGGGTTTCGGCGGCTTTGAGCTGTCGCTGCATATCGTTTTCGGCCTGCTGAAGACGTTCGGCCTCCTGGCGCTGAT
>JALOPB010000306.1 GCA_025454115.1 Desulfobacterales bacterium
GGCCTGGCCGGCGTCTTGGTCGTCGTTTCCAGCGTGGCGCTACGGCAATTCTTCCTGCGCCCCACCCCACCTTCGGCTGACAAGGTTGATTTAAAGAAGCGGAAAAAAATGTTTCCGATAGAGAATGAGGTCTCCAAGAAACGTCTTTTTGACGCCTATCGTAGCGCAGGACTGAAGTGATATGGACCGAACCGCTGACCTGAATGCCAAGATCGAACGTCTGAGAATGAAAAAAACGGCGCTGCTGGCTCAAAGCCGGCTGCTCCAGGATTTCATGTCCTTGGCGAAGTCCTCGGCCGAAGAGAAGATGCTGGCCGCCATTTTGCAGAGGACGATCGAGCTCTCGGCCGAGTTGACCAAGGCCGAGACCGGCAGTCTTTTTCTGCTCGACCCCGACGGGGTGGCCCGGGACTGCATTCTGACCCGTGGACCGCGCCGGGCCAAAGATTGCCTGGACCTGACCGGTACCGTCCTGAAGGACGGGCTCGCCGGATGGGTGATGCGCAACCGCCGGATCGGACTGATCGGCGACACCGAAAAAGACCAACGCTGGATCAACCTACCCGACCAACCCTACGCCGTGCGCTCCGCCATGGCCGTGCCGATCATCCGCGACGATGAACTGTTGGGCATACTCACACTCCTGCATTCGCAGCCCGGAATCTTCCACCAGGGCACGGTGGATGTAATGGAGGTCACGGCCGGCCAACTCGGCGTGGCCCTCGAGAGCGCCAAGCTCTATTCAAAACTCGCCGAATATTCCCGCGCCCTGAATGCAGAGCTCGAAAAAGGCAAGCAGATCCAAAAGGATTTTCTGCCCCGTGAGCTACCCCATCTGTCGGGCTGGGATATCGCCGCCTGCTTTCACCCGGCACGCCAGGTTTCCGGAAACTTTTACGATGGGTTTCTGCTGCCGAACGGCTGGCTGGCAGTGGTGATCGGCGATGTCTGCGACAAGGGAATCGGCTCGGCCCTGTTCATGGCTCTGATCCGCAGCCTGTTGCGGGTTTTTACCGGAAAAATCAGCCTGAGCGGAGTTTCTATTTCCTCCGGCGGCCGGCCGGCTTCTGGGGAGGTGGATTCGGAAGTTGAAACCGCTCTGGGAGCGGTCACATCGACCAACGAATACATCGCCCACGAACACGGCGACCAGGGGATGTTCGCGACGCTCTGCCTGGGGATCATCAATCCGCAGTCCGGGCTGTTGGCCTACGTGAACGCCGGGCATCTTCCGCTGGCGATCATCGGCAAAAATGGCGTTCGCTCGCTTTTAAACACCACGGGATCTTCGGTGGGAATCGATCCGGTATCCAGCTACCGGAGGGCCATTGCCCGAATCGAACCGGGCGAAGTACTGGTCGGCTACACGGACGGTGTCACGGAAGCCATGTCGCCGGATGAGATCCTTTATACCAAGGAACGGTTTTTCTCTCTTCTGGGAAAGCCGGCCTCCTCCGCACTCGATTTGATCGAGCGCGTCAAGGCCGATCTGTTCAGCCATATCCAGCACGCACCTCAGTCGGACGACATCACCATGATCGCCGTACATCGTATGGGCTAATCAGCCAAGACCGAAAACTCGCTGACGGTTCATCCCACCATCCGGCTGACCGACACCGGCGTGCACGGCAATTCGACCGTCTCAAGTGTCGCAATATACATTTTGCAGGCCTGACAGAACTTTTTGGGCCTGCCGCGCCCGGCCCAAAGGATTTTCATGCGGTGAGTGATGCCGCACTTAGGGCAGACGCATTCCATCGTGATCCCGTCCCCGCATTGGAATTCCGGCATGTCATAGTCTTCTTCAAAAACCTCACATGCCTTCATCTTTTTTGCCCGCATCGCTCAACCCTCCTGTTTCATTTGTTGGGTTTGGAGTATTTCCGGAGCAGCTCCGCGATGGCCTCCTCGAGAAGTTCGCCGATCGACTTGTCGGTGTCGACGGCAAGGTGCTTCAGCGCCTTCAGAAGATCATCGTCGATGCGTGTTGAAAAAGTCTTCTTCTGCCCCATAGTTTAAATATTACATTTAATTTTTCTTTAATGCAATTTAAATTTTTATTTTTTTTAATTTAATAAAATTTTTATTTTTTTAAAATATTCATGCTATAAAGATGGACTTGTTGAATTCGGCCGCAGCAGTCATTTCTATGTCGTAATTTTCGGGATCTGGTTTTTACGCGAACGACCCCGGCAGATCGACTGGGTCGTGATGGCCGTCATTTTCTTGGGGATGATGCGTTTCTTCGGGGAAGGCCTGGGCCTTGAAAGGCTTTATTGACTCGCGTTGTCTAATAACTGCGACCGGAACGTAAAAAGGCATTCGGCGGGATTCAATTTTCCAGCCGGACATGCTGAGCATAATACGCCGCACCCCAGCCGAAGTCAGTGGCTGCGTCGGCAATGAGCTGATTCACCCCTCCGCCCAGTTTGAGCCAGTCGCCGCGTCGGTAGACCGCGACATCCGGGTGCAGGCCGGATAGCTCCGTCAATTGGACCTCAAGCCGCCCCAGAGGCGAAACCATGTAAACCGGTTGCGAACGATTCAGTTTGGCCCACCCGAGGCTGTCCGGGGCCAGGTATACGTCAGGTGGATGCGAGTGGTCTTCCGGCAGAATCTGGGAGTGGGTGGCCTCGGCCCGGATGAGGCTCAGCAGCCGCAGCGGGTAGCCGGCCGGCGGCGGCGGTTCGGGGTGCAGGGCCTCCGGGAAGCGATAGTATCCGTCCGGGTGCGCAAACCGCAAGCCGGCGAAGGATACGGGCGGCCGGCGGATCTCTACAAATCCCCGGCGGCGCAGTTCTTCCAATCCGCCCCCCGCAGCAGCCGGCAGGCTGGCAGCGATCAAATCCTCCATCGGTGGAATCGTGATGGGTGAAACCAGCCGCTGTCCGACCCGCCTTAAAATCCAGTGATCGCTGCGTGCACCGGCCGGCGGGATAATGGCCGGCCGGGCGTAATTGATGTAATCATGAAAATAGGATGGGTTGAGATTTTCCTGCTCCAGGTTAAGGGTGCACGGCAGAATCAGGTCGGCCAGTTCGGCCGTGTCGGTCATAAACGCATCAACGACCACCTTGAAAGGGACCGAATGAAACGCCCGGGCCACCCGCTGCGAGTCCGGGGATTGGTTGACGGGGTTGGAGCCATTGACCCAGACCATCTTGACCTGGGGGGCGGCTGAGAGAATGTCCCGGCCGAGGGTGGGCTTGAAGAAACGACTCACCTGATCGGGAGCTGGCCGGGCCATCCAACTCAGGTCGAGATGCCGGATGGACGGCGCAATGTAGTAGGAGCCTCCCCCGGCTCGGCCGATCTGGCCGGAGAGCAGCGCCAATGCGTTGATGAACCGAACGTTCTCCGCACCATAAATGTGGCGCTGCAGCCCCCAGCCGATGAGAGTCGCGACCGGCTCGCCGGATCCATAGATTTCCGCAAGCCGCTCGACCTCAGCCCGGCCGACTCCGCAGACTTCGGCCAGTTCAGCCGACGGCCGGACCATGACGACTTCCCGGAAAGCCGGCCAGTTGGCGGCGACACGGTCCAGGTCCTGGATGGTCCGGCCGCTTTCGATCAGCCGCCGGCAAACCGCTGCGGCCAGGAAACGGTCCTGGCTCGGACGCACGCGCATGAACTCGTCGCTCCAGGCTTCGTGGCCGTCGCCGCCGGGGGAGATGCTCAGCACCCGTGTCCCCTGCTTGCGCGCCTGCCGGACCATGGCGGCCAGATGAATCGAGGTGCGGGCGATGTCCTTGCCCCAGTTGACGATCACCCGGGCCGTGAGCAGATCCCCGGGCTCGTGGTGTTCGACCCTGCCGAAATCAGCCTGGCACGCCGCCATGCCGGCGCTGGCGCAAAGGCCTCCGGCGGCCCGGCTGGCCCCCAGCAGATTGAAGAAATGCTGGGCGACCTGGGCCATCAACCCCATGTTGCCGCTGCTGTCCAAATGAAGAATCGACAACGGATCAGCCCGTAATGCCTGAATCCTGGCCGCGCAGACATCCAGTGCCTCGTCCCAGTCGATCTCGCGCCAGCCGGCCCCATCCCGCATTAGCGGAGCGGTAATCCGGTGCGGGCTGCTCAGACGCCGGTGCCAGGCCTTGAGCTTGGCGCAGCAGAA